>CAIUEQ010000265.1 GCA_903898215.1 uncultured Bacteroidota bacterium
ATATAATTGTTTTCTTTAGTCCGGCTGATATTCGCTCTCTATTTGAAAATTTCCCAAAATTTAAACAGAACAAAACAAATATTGCATCGTTTGGAGCCACAACTTCTAAGGCAATTAAAGATGCTAATCTTACAATAAATATTTCAGCTCCAAGTCCACAATACCCTTCAATGGTTATGGCTCTCGATAAATACATCGAAGCACATAACAAAAGCGTTTAAAGTTTTATAAAGTTTTTCATCTTATGTAAATAAGTTAGTACTTATCGTATTTTCATATTTGAAAGTAAACAGTTTGCATTATTGCTAATAATTCGTATTATTGTTTTTTAAACTGTGACATTACGATGAAGAAACTCTTACTAATATCATCATTAGCTTGTTTAACTTTTATTAAAGTATCGGCTCAGCAGGATCCTCAGTATACTCAATTTATGTACAATAAATTAGCATACAATTCTGGATTTGCTGGAACTGAAGGCGATAAAATTTGTGTCACAGGTTTGTTTCGTTCACAGTGGATGGGTTTTAGTAACGGTTCAGGTTTGAATACTACAAACACAACTTCAGGCCAATCAGATATTGGATCAACTCCAAATACTTTTGTTGGAAATATTCATTCAAATATTGGTAATCACTTTGGTATTGGACTTAATATCAGCAGCGATAAAATTGGTTTTCAAAATAATTTAAATCCGATTTTATCAATAGCATACAGATATAATTTCTCTAATGGATCGCTTTTATCAGCAGGTATTGGTGGAGGCATTATGCAAGAATCTATTGACGGAAGTAAACTTAAGCCATTAGATATTGGTGATCCAAAAATCCCAATTGGTAATGTAGTTGCTCAAGCTGCAGATTTCAATTTCGGATTATATTATAAACAACCATCACTTTCAATTTTTGATGATTTTTACGTTGGCCTTTCTGCAACACATTTGAATCAAGGGATTATTAACCTTTATGGTTCTGTAAATTCCCAAATGAGAATGCATAATTATTTAGTAACCGGTGCGGTTTATAATGGTTTGATGGGAGGAAATTTAGCACTGGAGCCAAATATTTTAGTGAAATACGATCAGGCAAAATTAACTACAGACATAAATGTGATGGCTATGTATAATAATAAATTCAGAGCCGGATTAACTTATAGAACGATTGATGCCATATCATTTTTAGCTGGATATAAATTCACACCTGAATGGCAAATAGGCATGGCGTATGATTTCACAACTAGCAAAGTGAGAGATTACAGTAATGGCACAGTTGAAATAATGATGAAATATTGCTTTACCGTTCATTTGAAAGAGAAACCGCCTCCAATACCTATTCCGCGTTTAACACCACGTTTCTTATAAAAAGAATAAATCATTAAATATTAACGTTATAACCATTGAATATACAAGTAAATTGCTTTTTATAAATATTTTTATAGATTTGCATTGCTTAATCTAACTACATAGTTTTAAAATGAAAAACATACGTTGGTTTTTATCTGCATTATTTTTGAGTTCACTTATCGGTTGTGGGGGAGGTGGAGATAGGGGAGAACTTACTGGAGCGCAAGGCAGACGTCCATGGTTTCACCCTCAACCTTACGGTACTATTTATGTGCCATCGGGTTCGATCCATATTGGTGATAATGAACAAGACGTTCCTATGTCACAAATCGGTCCTAACAAACAGGTAACTGTCGTTTCTTTCTATATGGATGAAACTGAAATTACCAATAATGAATATCGTCAATTTGTTGAAGATGTTATTGACTCTATTGTTCGCGAAAAATTAGGCGAAAAATATTGGACTCCTCTTGATCCTGAAGGAGGAAGCGATGAGCATGCTATAAATAGAAGAGTGAAAATTAGTCCTGAAGACATTAAAAACAGTGACGAATACAAAGATCTTTTTTACAATCAAGCTGAAACATATTATAGAGTAAAGCAAATTGATGTAAGAAAAATTATCTATAAATACGAAAAAATTGATCAACAAGCAGCTGCAAAATTAAGCAGAGAGGCTGGATACAAAACAACTCGTGATAAATATAAGAAAATGGAGTCTGTAAAGATTTACCCAGATACACTTGTATTTATTCGTGATTTCACATATTCGTACAACGAACCAATGACTCAAGTTTATTTCTGGCATCCAAAATATGATGATTATCCGGTAGTAGGCGTTAATTGGCATCAGGCAAAAGCATTCTGCGCATGGAGAACAAATTACTTAAACTCTTTTTATGCAGATGTGGAAGAAAATACAGTTACTGATTTTAGATTACCAACTGAATACGAGTGGGAATTTGCTGCACGTGGAGGAAGAGATCAAAATAAATATCCTTGGGGTGGCCCTTACATAAAAAATACTAAAGGTTGCTCATTGGCTAACTTTAAACCAGGTCGTGGAGAATATAGTTCTGACGGTGGAGTTTTCCCTGTAAGAGTATCGTCTTATTTCCCAAATGATTTTGGGTTATATGATATGTCTGGAAATGTTGCAGAATGGACAATTAGTGCATATTCTGAATCAGCAAATTTATTTACACATGACCTTAATCCTGATTACCAATATAACGCTAAAGATGAAGACTCTGAAACGTTAAAACGTAAAACAATACGCGGTGGTTCATGGAAAGATATAGGACATTTTATTCAATGCGCAACACGCACTTATGAATATCAAGATACAGCGAATTCATATACAGGCTTCCGTTGTGTGATGACTTATATTGGACGATCAAATCGCGATAAAAATTAATAACTAAATCAATTTCATATTCTAAATCTTAAACCTTAAAAAAATGAATCAAAGTTTTTTCGAAACAACAGCATTTAAAAAAATCATGGCTAAAGTTTATGGCCTTGGAGCCGCAGTTGTAATTTTAGGCGCATTATTTAAAATCAAACATTGGCCAATGGCTGATCCAATGCTTATTATTGGAATGGGAACAGAGGTTATTATTTTTGCAATTTCTGCTTTTGAACCATTACATAAAGAAATTGACTGGACATTGGCTTATCCGGAACTAGCTGGTATTGATACGGATGATAAAAATAAAGGTACAATTTCACAACAATTAGATAAAATGTTGGTTGAGGCCAAAGTTGGTCCTGAATTAATTAGTAGTCTTGGAAACGGCTTAAAGTCGTTAAGTGATAATGTTGGTAGTTTAAAAGATTTATCTTCAGCTGCTGTTGCTACTGATAGCTATACCAAAAATGTTCAACAGGCTACTCAGTCAATTAGCGGTATGAATAGTTCATATAGCAAAGCTGTTGAGGCAATGAATGGAATGGTAACTGCATCCGAAGGGTCAAAAGAATATGGAGTGCAAGTTGATAAAATGACAAAAAATTTAGCTTCATTGAATTCAGTTTACGAACTTGAAATTAAAGAATCAAATAGTCATTTGAAATCAATAAATGAATTCGTAGGTAACTTATCTAAAGTTGTCACAAGTTTATCTGAAACACAAGCTCAAACTGAGAGCTTTAAATCAGAAATGGGTAAATTATCTAAAAATTTAGGAGCACTAAATAATGTTTACGGCAACATGCTGTCAGCAATGAACATTAATGCTTCTGGAAAGTAATTGGTTGAATAAGTTTTATACGAATTTTTTTTAAATTAGACTAAACAAATAATATGGCAGGAGGGAATATATCACCGAGGCAAAAAATGATCAACATGATGTATCTTGTGTTGACAGCTATGTTGGCTCTTAACGTATCAGCAGAAATTCTTAAAGCATTTCATAAAGTTGAAGTGAGTATGAATAAAGCTGGCGTTAATGTTAACGAGAAAAATGTAATGACATTAAAGTCAATTGAAAGTTATCATTCAAAAAATGCAGGTGATGTTATTGGTACTGATATTTATAATAAATCAATTCAATGTAAGAAGATTGCTGATGAAGGAGTAAAATATGTTAGTGATTTAAAAAATGTTCTGATTGAACAAGCTGACGGACGTAAAGAAAAAGATCCAAATGGTGAATTAGAAAAACCTGATAATATTGAATTACATGCAAATTATCTGATTATTCAAGGAAATGGTGCTAAGTTGAAACAAAAAATAGATGAAACTAAATCTAAATTAATGGCATTAGTTCCTGCAAAAGATAAGGCAATTGTGAAAAGTGATTTAAATACTGAGGTGGAAAAAGGGTCTTCTCAGTCTTGGGAATCAGAGGAGTTTGAGCATACACCATTAGCTGCAGTTGTAGCTTTACTTTCCAAAACAGAAAATGATATTAAGAACACAGAATCTCAGATTTTAGACCTTTTAAAAGCGGGTTTAACTGATGATGTTGTTATTGTAAATAATTTTAACGCTAAAGTTATTCCAAATAACGGAACTTATATTACTACAGGTAGTGAATATTCTGCAGATATTTTTTTAGCTGCCTCTACAAGACAGGAAGCAGATATTAAAGTGGGAAGTATGAATATTCCTGTAGAAGATGGTGTTGGAAAATATAAAATTACAGCATCTGGAGAAGGTGAGAAAAAATATGAAGGTGTTATCACAACAAAAAGATCCAATGGTGAAATTTTAACATATCCATTTAGTGGTTCATATACTAGCATTAAACCAATTGCAGTTATTTCTGCCACTAAGATGAACGTTGTTTACATTGGACTTGAGAATCCTATTTCGGTTTCAGTTCCTGGTTATGCAGCAGAGGAAGTACAAGTTTCTTTATCTCCTGCTTCTGCTGGTTCTTTAAAACCTGATAAAGGTGTTAAAGGTAATTATCTGCTAACATTAAATAGATCAGCAAGTGAATTAACAATTGTTGCATCTGTAAAACAAAAAGGAGGATCAGGTGCAGGCACAGTGAAAAAGATGGGAGAACAAAAGTATCGTGTAAGAATGATTCCAGATCCAATTCCTGCTTTAGGAATAATTGATGTGAGTGGAGGCGTTCCTTCCGCATTATTAAAAGCACAGTCAGTAGTTAGAGCACCCTTGAAGAATTTTGCATTTGAAGGAGTAAATTATATCCCTTATGAGTATACGTTTATTTTAGTTCCCAAAAAAGGTGGTAATACAGTTTACGAGCAAGGTAAAGGACAACAATTAAGTCCCAGTATGCAAGGTGCAATGTCAAGAGCTCAAAAAGGAGATAAAATTATTATTTCCCAAATAAAAGTAAAAGGTCCTGATGGAAATAGGCAATTACCTTCTCCGTTGGTATTTGATGTACAATAAAAAAAATATGAAAAAAATAGTATTTGTTTTATTATTAATAGGAGCATTATATCATACATCTGATGCTCAAGGAGTATATGATGATTTTATTTATACTCGTCAAGCAGTTCAAGAGCGTAAGGTTATTCCTTGGCCCTATTTGAGAGAAGCTGATGTTTTCTGGGTTAAACGAATTACCCGAATCATTGATACTCGAGAAAAACAAAATAGACCAATGCAGTGGGCCAAAAACCCTTTAAATCTCATTCTTTATAAAGCAATTACAGAAGGTAAAATTATAGCATACATTAATGATTCCTTTACTTCTCAATATACCGTAGAACAATACCAGAAGTTTTTTTCGTATCCTAAACCTGTTAAAAACTTAATTGATCCTAATGGGGATCCTGAAGATCCAACTAATTTTACAATGGACACAATTCAGATAAAACTTACTTCAGCGGATGTTGTGAGATATAAAATTCTTGAAGATTGGATTTTTGATAAAAAAGAATCTAGAATGTTTGTTAGGATAATTGGAATTGCACCAGTGGTTGCTCCTTTAATTGAAGGTGCAGACATTGGACTACAAGATTGGGGTTATCTAAAATATCATGAGGATCAAAATAATGAATTTGATTGCAGAGAGTTATTTGTAAATATGGAAGTATTTAACCGTCAGAATGATGCAGCTAGAATAACCTACGATGATTGGTTTGAACAAAGATTATTTAGTAGTTATATAATTAAAGAAGCAAATCAGGAAGACATGGCAATAAATGGTTTTGCTGAATTTAAAGATTCACCTGTTGCTGCAATGTTAGAAGGAGAAAGAATTAAGAACGACCTTTTTGAAAGAGAACATGATCTTTGGGAGTTTTAAAATTATCCAAAAAATATATTTGAAGAGCCTCTGATATTTCAGGGGCTTTTTTATTCTCTGATTTTTGAATCAATTACAATCGTAACTGGGCCATCGTTTACCAAAGCAACTTTCATATCTGATCCAAATATTCCGGTTTTAATTTTTCTGCCAATATCATTTTCAACCTGATTAACTAATTTTTGATATAAAGGAAGTGCATATTCTTTTTTTGAGGCCTTTAGAAATGATGGACGATTTCCTTTATTTGTTGATGAGTGCAGTGTAAATTGGCTGATTACAATTATTTCACCATCCATATCTTTTATTGAGTAATTCATGGTTCCATTTTCATCATCGAAAATTCTAAGTGAACAGATCTTTCTAGACATCCAAATAATATCTTCTGAATTATCAGCATCTTCAATTCCAATAAGAACAACCAACCCATTTGATATGGTTGAATATATTTCTTCATCAATAGTTACTGATGCTTCAAGAACTCTTTGAATTACAGCTCTCATAATAAACTCTTTAATTATAAATATCAGTATTGTTTAAAATGCTGATATAACTTTCATATCGTTCTTCACGAATTAAACCTTCTTTAACAGCATTAATTATAGAACATCCAGGTTCATTCTCATGCTTACAATTATTAAACTTACATTTTCCAATATAAGGTTGCATTTCTTTATAATAGTGGGAGATTTCTTCAGGCTTGAAATCAACTATTCCAAGCTCTTTTATTCCAGGAGTGTCAATTATAAATCCACCTGAAGTTAGTTCAAACATTTCGGCAAAAGTAGTGGTGTGTTTTCCTTTACCTGAGTAATCGGAAATGATTCCCGTTTTTAACTGATATTTTGGTTCAATTGAATTTAGCAAAGAGGTTTTTCCAACACCTGAATGTCCAATAATAAGAGAGATCTTATCTTTAAGTAGTTCTTTTATTGAATCGATATTTATGTTTTTCTTAACCGAGCAGATTATACATTTATAGCCTATGTTTTCGTAAATAGAAATAGTGTCGTTTAGAATGCCATCTAATCCTCCTCCACATAGATCACTCTTGTTAAAAATAATAATAGCTGGAATATGATAAGCTTCTGTTGTCAGTAAAAATCTATCAATAAAACCTAAAGATGTTTTAGGTTGAACCAATGAAGCAACAATAATTGCTTGATCTAAATTGGAAGCGATGATATGAGTTTGTTTTGAAAGATTACTTGATTTACGGATGATGTAATTATTTCTTGGTTCAATTTTATTAATTACACCATCTTCCCTTCCTTCCTCCATTTCAAATTCAACGTGATCTCCTACTGCAATCGGATTGGTATGTTTTAAGCCATCAAGCCTTAGTTTTCCCTTTACTCTGCAGCGAATTGTTTTTCCGTAATCTGTCCTAACATTGTACCAACTTCCTGTTGATTTTACGATTAATCCTTTCATCAACTCAAGAATTTGTGAAATGAATATCCACTAAATACAGCAATTACCCCAACTGCATTGGTGGCAAAAATGTATGCTACTGCAATCATGATTTTTCCTTGCTTGATAAGATCAAAAGTTTCTAGACCAAAACTTGAGTATGTTGTAAAACCACCAAGAATCCCAACCATTAAAAATAAACGAATATTTTCAAACGAAATGTTTTGTAACGACCACGAAAAAACTAAACCAATAAAAAAGCAACCAATAATATTTACCGTAAATGTATGCCAAGGGAATTCACCGGAATAAAAATTTTTCAATAGCAAAGCAACAAAATAGCGCATCAATGAACCAATTGCTCCTCCTAATGCCACAAGTATTATTGCTTTCATCTTAATAAAATTTTAGAAAGGTAAAGGGGATAAAATTATTTATCCAATTTCATTTTGCTAATATAATCAGAATTCATTTTTTTTACTTTAAATTGTCATCAATGAAAGCAATTATTGATCTTGGTACAAATACTTTTCATTTGTTGATTGCCGAAGTTAAAAACGGAATGATCAATGAATATTTTAAATTACAAGTTCCTGTTAAAATTGGTAAAGGAGGCATTAATAAAGGCCTGATAACTTCTGATGCTTTTATCAGAGGTTTAACAGCATTGGCTGAGTTTAGGAAATATCTTGATCAATTTGGAATCACACAAGTTCATGCGTTTGCAACATCAGCAATTAGGGATGCTGTAAACGGAACTGAATTTATTAATGAGGCAAAAAAATTACATCAAATCGATATAGCAGCTATTAATGGTGATGCTGAGGCTTCATTCATTTTCGAGGGTGTTATACATTCATTTAAGGTTCCAGATGAAAATATTTTGGTGATGGATATTGGGGGTGGTAGCGTGGAATTTATTATTGGATGTAATAATAATATTTTATGGAAAAATAGTTTTGACCTTGGTGCCGCGCGATTAATAGAAAAATTCCAACCCCTTGATCCAATTACTGAAAAGGAGATAGTAGAGATAAGAAATTATTTTAATGATAAGTTAAAACCGTTGAAGGATGCATTAAAAAAATATCCCACAAAGATTCTTGTAGGTTCTGCCGGTTCATTTGAAACTTTGGTTGATATTGTTTTGAAAGATCTTGAGGTAATTCCGAATACCTTAAGCAAAAATGCATTTGAAATAAGACATGAAGATTTTGATGTGTTTTATGAACTGATGATGACTTCTAAAATTGAGCAAAGGTCAAAATTAAAAGGCATGATTGATTTTAGAATTGAGATGATAGTTGTTGCAGCTCTTTTAATGAAATTTGTTGTTCAAGAATTTGAAATAAAAAAAATTATTGCCTCAAATTATTCGATGAAAGAAGGAGTTTTGTTTAGTGAAGATTAGTTTGAAGTTTTTAGTTTACGTTTTTTACAAAACATTATGAACTATTTTTCTGTCAACTTTTTTATTTCCTCATGAATTTTGCTCACAGGTAATCCCATCACATTATAAAAACAGCCGTTTATTTTTTCAACTGCAGTATATCCAAACCAGTCCTGAATTCCGTAGCTGCCAGCCTTATCAAACGGTTTATAGTTTTTGATATAATGCCAGATTGCCTCATCAGAAATTGCTTTGCAAGTCACTTCACTTCGCTCAAAAAAAGTTAACAGATTATTATTAGTTCGTAAACAAACGCCTGTATAAACTTCATGAGTTGATCCACAAATTTCTTTCAGCATTGCAAAAGATTCTTCTTCGTTTTCGGGTTTGTTCAGGACATGATCATTTACCCAAACAATGGTATCGGCAGTTAGTAAAATTTCATTTTCATTAATTGTAAATGGATATGCTTTTGCTTTCTTTTCGGCAAGAAAAGTTGCGATCTCATCAGCTTTTAAATCTTCAGGAAACGATTCATCAACTTCATAAGTATGCACTTCAAATTCCAGTTCAAGGCCTTTTATTAATTCGTGTCTTCGTGGTGATTTTGATGCGAGAATTATTTTTTTGTTCATTACTTTTTATTAAAAAGTTTTTTGAGCATTTCAATATCAAGTTTGTCTTTTGTTCTTGAAACAACACTTTTTGCTTTTATCAGATCATCTACACCAATAATAAATAATTCGGTGTTTTTAATGCTTGATTTTACTTTATTTGGAAATGCTTCTTCAAAAGTTAAACCTTTAAGAGCAGTCATTAAATCAATTTTTTGCGGCTCTCTTCCGAAACTAAAAACATCAAATTTATCGGATAAAAAATTCTTAAGGGTCATATCAAACATCGGCATTCCAAAATCAAGAAATGCATTTTCTATTCTTAAATAATTCTCTTCGGTTTTATTAACCCAAATATCCATGTCACCGGTTGTTCTTCCATAGCCATGAGCAAAAACAGATAGTCCGCCAACAAGCATATATTCAACACTGTTTTTGTTGAATGAAAGGATAAAATCTCTAAAGTCTTCTGTGAAAATATTAGCCATTTTTATGCATTTCAAAAACTGTTTTATCCATTCGGATTATTTCGTGAGCATTAATTTTATAAGTTTGGCAAGTTAACATCCACGCATAATCAAAAACTTCTTCTATGCTCATTGATTTCCAAAAAGCAACATCATCATCAGACTCTTGGAAAGTTTGAATCTTAAATGCTGTTCTGTCTAACTTATACATAGGTGCAAGTTAAAATTCTAAATTAAATTTTTTAGCAAGAGATTTTAAATCATCCACAACTTTATCATTCAATGGAATTCCATTTTTAGTTCGCTTCTCATGTTCCCAAAATTCAGGTTCTCCTGGAATAATTATTTTTTTATTTTCATCAACTGGAACAGCATTTTTAAAACGTTCGATCCAGTTATCCATATTTTTTTTAAACTCTTCAACCGGACGAAATGCATCCACTCTCATCGCTCCAACAAAATGCCCGATTCCTTTTCCTGGAAGGTTTTCAACAGGATCTAAAAAAGAAACAAACGGTGGAACCCACGGTCCATAATTTGCACCCGAAAGTACTGCTGTAAAAATATCTACCACCGAAGCAAGAGCATAACCTTTATGACCTGCTTCATTCGAACTTCCAAGTGGTAATAATGCGCCACCTTTTTTTAATTCATCAGCATCAATAGAATCATTTCCATCAGCATCTTGAACCCAACCTTTTGGAATTGATTTTCCTGTACGCTGAGCAATTTCTAATTTTCCATTTGCAGCTGAAGAAGTTGCCATATCGGCAACGAAGGGTAAATATTTTCCGGCAGGAAAAACATAACACATCGGATTTGTGCCAAGCATTCTTTCTTTAGAAAATGTTGGCGCAACAAGCGGACTTGCATTGGTCATCGCAATACCAATCATATCATGTTCCAAAGCCATCATTGCGTGATAGGCTGCGATACCAAAATGATTTGAATTTTGAATTGCCACCCAACCCGTGCCAACGTTTTTTGCTTTTGCAATTGCAATTTCCATTGCCTTTGGAGCAACAACTAAACCTAATCCATTATCAGCATCAATGGTTGCAGTTGATGGAGTTTCGTGAATGATTTTCCAGTTTGGTTTCATGTTAGTACGCTTGTTTTCATGCAAACGCACATAACCCGAAAGCCTTGCTACCCCATGCGAATCAATGCCTCGTAAATCAGCAGCTAATAAAACATCAGCAGCAAGAGTTGCATCAGTTTCGTTCATTCCGCAATGGATGAAAATATTTTTTGTGAAGTTGAAAAGTTGTTGTTTGGTGAATGTATTCAAATTATTGTTTTGCTTTTTTTGAATTGTATAAGTATTGTTTTGCCACAGATTTCACAGATTACACTGATTAATTATTTTTTCTTTTATTTCTGAGTTCAGGGTAAAAACTGTCAAGCTCTTTTTTTGTTTCTTCCCATGATAAAAAGTTTTCAGGATGCTCTTTTAAATCAGTTATTCTTTCATCCAATATATTCTTTTGCCATTCTGGTAATGGTTCGTTTATGATGTTGCTATTTTCATCAGAAGATGCTAAACTTTCATAAATCAAATCGGCAATTCTTTTTTTTTCTTTATCGGGCAAAGCCAATATTTCTTTCACTTCAAAACTCATAACAATAAAATTTTATTTTGATAAACGAAGATAAGCGATTTTGCAAAAAGACAATTTTTGATTATTGGAAGGTCGGAGGTAGTATTTTGTAAGTGCATGCAAAACCTTGGAAAAGGCAGAAACATTTCTTTGGAATATCTTTTCAAGCTTCTCGAAATTCACAAATTAGATTTAAAAGATTTTTTCAGTGATTTAAAACAAAAAAAAGTTGCCACTAAGCCACAAAGGCAGCAAGAAT
>CAIUEQ010000266.1 GCA_903898215.1 uncultured Bacteroidota bacterium
GCTTCAATAATAAATTATAAGCTTCAAGTTCTTTTTCAAGTTTTTCAACATCATCATATATTCCTACACCATGAACTCCTCTTAAAGCAAAAGTTTCTTCACTGGTTGCAGATTTTAAATAAATTCTTTCATTTGTCAATTTCACATTGAATCCACTGTTATCGTTGAATTCAGCTATTATTTCATCTTCCATAATTATAATTTTTTATATTTACTATTCCAAGAAATTAAATCTAGTTCTACTCTTTTTATATTTTCATTTTTAGCAATTTCAGATGCTGCTTTTTGAAATTTATTTGATGTATTATGATCCAAATGTTTGATACCCTTCCATTCAATTTTATTACTGTTATTAATGAAATCAGCAGCTTTCGAGTCAAGAGGAAATTCAAGATAATGCTCGATCTTCTTAATATTGAAATACTCATAAAGAATTCTATCGAAATACAATTGCTCAAAAAACAAGTTCCAAGATTTTCGAGCAGCACCATAGTTACCTTTTGCGTATCCCAAATATTTATTTTTTAGCTTATTAGTTTCTTTATTTAGAAAATTTTGAAATTTATCGTCTGAATCTATTTCAGTAATTGCAGTTTTAAAATTAGGTGATTTGGCTATGTTAATTATTGTTTCTATTGATTTTTTATAAACGCCTATTCCTTGCCCCCTAAGAGTTGTTGGTCCAATTGAATATTTGACTGCCCTTTCGATAATACTTTCAACAAGGTTGGTTTTATTTGAATGATTTTGCACCATAGTTATTTGTCAATTATCAATAATCAAATATTATTTATAAAAACCAAAATACCTAATGTTTGGGTTTTTATAAATATGAATGTTTAACACTTTCGATGAGTGATAAGCATTCGAGATAAAAAACATTTAGAGAAGTTTGGTAAGCATATTCGAATGCTCAGACTTAGCAAAGGTTTGTCGCAAGTGCAATTAGAATTTGAGAGCGAAATAAGTAAGAATCAAATTGGAAATATTGAACGAGGAGAAATCAATCCAACAATTTCAACACTAAAAAGAATTGCAAAAGCCTTAGGAGTTCAACCAAAAGATTTATTAGATTTCTAATCCGCCAACTTCAATATTGCTTTCGGGTAATTGATTACCGCTTTATATTTCATTAAAAAATTGTTGCATAAAGCGCCCTCAATTTCGGGTAATATAAATATAAAAAGGGTTAGGTGTTTTTCGCAAAATGTGAAACGCAAAATGTGAAAATTTAATTATTGCAACTTTTCTAACCACCGCGAAAAGAAAACATCGTACACAAAATATCCTTTTTCATCTTTCAGTAACATTTCTTTGTCAAGCAAAGCATTCAGCGATCGGTTAATGGTGCTTGGTCCGCCAAGATTGTATTTTTTCATGAACTTCGCTGAGGTGGGCATTGCCGCATGTTCTTCGTTGGCAATAGCACATAACAAATTCCATTGTGCATCGGTAAGCAAATTACGGTAATTAAAATAAGTAGCTTTTGTTTCTTCGAGCACTTCATTAAAAACAGCCAGCACTTCAGCATCGTTAATTTTTTTACTGTTATTTGCATACAATCTGTTGCAAACATATTGTACATAATATGTATGATTGCGGCACCATTCAAGAATGAGTTTAATACTTTCACGTTTTATTTGTCTTCGGGCATTACTGAAATGACGGAATATAAAATCTTCATAAATAACGGGATCAATACTGTCAAGAAACATCATATCGGTACTTTGATAGAATGGTCGTTTGTAATCCGCGAACATGGAAATAAGTACATGTTTGTGGCTGCCTGAAAAAATAAAATGAACATTTTTCAGATGCTGAATTTTACTGCGGAGCAAGGCTTCCACATTTTTCTCTGGGTAATTGCTGATCTGCTGGAACTCATCAATGGCGATATAAAATTGTTTCCCGGATTTTTCGAGATAATCGAACAGATGATCGATTGATTTTGCAGTTCGTTTGGGATCGTGATATTTCAATTCAAACGATGGCTGACCGCTCACAGCATCATACACAATGGTTGCTCCGATACTACTGAAAAACCTCATCAATGTATCAATAAACTTTGTTGTTTTACTGCTTCTCGAATTAAAAATTCCTTTACCTAAAGCACTCAAAAAATCGGTAAGATTTTGTGTAGGATAAATATCAATATGTATAAATCCGGCATTTGACTTCCCCCGAAACCTATTGAAGACATGTTCTATGAGGGCTGTTTTCCCGATTCTCCTGTTGGATATCAAAGTAATATTTCTTCCGTTTGTCAGAGCTGACCTAATTTTATCGGTTTCGGTTTTCCTGTCGCAGAAATATTCAGCGGAGTAATATCCGCTTATAAGAAATGGATTTGACGGGGTGTTCATGGATACAAATATATTTCACAAAATGTGAAATGCAAAATGTGAAATTATTTCTTAGCTACTCACTAACTTCAATATTGCTTTCGGGTAATTAATCACTGCTTTGTATTTCATTAAAAAATCACTGCCTAAAACACCATCAATTTTTGGTAATTTTAATTCAGTGTAGGAATGGTTTACATGACTTAAATCTAAAACGGCAATTTCCATTTTCTTAACTTTCATTGTGCCAAATTTCAAATCATTTATTTTAACAATTTTCGTCTCAACTTCGCTTGTACCAAGTCCTACCGACTTTGATTTATTTGCTTGTAGCTTTTTCTTTTTTACAAATTGCAACACACACTTTGAATCAAAAACAGTTTTTGACGCACCGGTATCAACCAATAATCTGGCAACTTTTTCTCCAATTTTTAGTTGAACAAAAAGATGGTAATTTTTCTTTTCAATTTCTGCGATGATGAGTTTGATTTTATGTGAAGGCATTTCAGTAAACTTAAAATTTTATGCAATATAAATTATTGTCAGTTTGGAATGTCACGTTGAACTTGTCGCTTCGAGCCAAGTCCGATAGCTATCGGACGAGAAGCGAAACTCGAGGCAGATTCAAATTAACATATAACTTCAAATAAACATTGTCTCGACAAGCTCGACATGACAAAAAAAGAGACGTTTAAAAAACGTCTCTTCAAAATTATATTAAAAAAGTAATTTGAAATTATAAATTCAAAGTTGCCAA
>CAIUEQ010000267.1 GCA_903898215.1 uncultured Bacteroidota bacterium
AAAAGTTTGCCCATTTTTCACTCCACAGGGAAAACAATTTCAGTTAACCATTTTGCAGTATCTTTTTCGATACCCGGATCTGTGATATAAACTTCACGACTTGGCCCTGAGATCTTTTTCCCTTTGCTTTCAATATATTTATTAACGGCATCATAAAGAGAAGCGGTTTTACTATATGACCCAAAATATTTTACTACAATAGCATTAGTTGAAGGTAACTCACTGAAAATAATTTTGCCACTAGTTTTAGCAGTTGAATCAACAGGAATAGCAAATTCTATTTCGCAATCATCAGCTTGCATAGCATGTAAAATAATAAGAGGACTTCCAGTTACACTTATTTTAGCTTTCGTCATGTATTGACCAATCAGTGTATAATTTTGTCCAATCTTCATACCTATTTCCGAATTTTTAACGGTCTCACGAATGCTAAGTATATTAATGCCTGTCAGAATTTTTTCTTCTACATCAAAACCTGCAACAGTTTCTTTTTGTGGAATGTCTTCGGCAATTTGTTTTATTTTATTCAATCCTTTTTCAAACTCCTGACCAAGATTTTTGTCCATTACCATATATAAATACTTCGACATAACATAAAAATACCAAGAGATTCCTTCTCCATCAGAATCCAAACTCCATGTTACTTTTACACCGTTGGCTACGGAATCAATTTTAAAAGCTCCGGTAGCAATTCCCATTGCACCAAAATTCATTTCGCAATTGATAAAACTGTAAGGTGTGCTTTGAATAATAGTGAGTTTTCCTTCTCCAGAATTCTTTCCATTCCAAGTATACCAAGCACCAACACCTTCAGAAGGTTCACTGTAAATCATTGTTGCGGTGGTATCCATTTCTATAAATGGCGACCATTGTTTCCATTTATCCAAATCGTTGATAATGCCAAATACAACATCAGGTTTAGCATTCATCTCAACCGATCTTTCTACATGAACTTTTGATGGAAGAAAAAAAGAAATCAGAACAATTAATAAAATTAATATGAATATTCCAATGGCTATTCTTTTTAGTATTTTCATAACATCAATTTTAAATTTATTAAGTAAATATAACAACACAAATGCTGAATTCAAAGCCTCAAAAACCCATTAAAATAATTTAGCTTATATTCGCGCCCCAATATGAACGCTAAGATTAAATTTTATTTTTTCACTCTTTTGCTCGCAGGTGTTGCAGGATTTTTTATTCGTGCCACACTTTCGGAAGATGAAAAATTGCAAAAGGAATTTGAAAGCTATTATAAAATATATGCTTTATCTATTTCGGATAATTTAACTTTTGCCGGTGAGAAAGTTCCTATAAGTGATTTTGATGTAAAGGAAAGATATGATCGTGAATTACTAACCAATGTTTATTGGCAGTCGCAAACCTTGCTTATTTTAAAAAGAGCAAACAGATTTTTTCCTACCATCCAAAGCATTTTGAAAAAGAACAATATCCCTGACGATTTCAAATATATTTCTCTTGCTGAAAGTGGCTTACAAAATGTTGTCTCTCCATCAGGTGCTGCAGGCTTTTGGCAATTATTAGATAAAACTGCAAAATCATATGGATTAGAAATTTCGGAGGAAGTTGATGAACGGTATCATTTGGAAAAATCTACTGAAGCTGCATGTAAATATTTTAATGAAGCACATAAAGAATTTAATGATTGGGCGCTTGCGGCTGCTTCATACAATATGGGTATTGATGGAGTAAAAAAACAAATGCAATCACAGGGAGTAAATAATTATTATGATCTTTTCCTGAACACTGAAACTTCCCGTTATGTTTTAAGAACTCTAGCTCTTAAAGAAGTTCTTGAGCATCCAAACCAATTCGGTTTTAATTTTAACCGCAAACAATTGTATGATTATATTCCAACAATTAAAGTAAAAGTAAGTGCAACAATTCCTGATCTGGCAAAATTCGCTTTGGATAATGGCGCAAATTATAAATTACTAAAAATATTAAATCCATGGTTGAGAAAATCAACACTCACAGTTGTTGATGGTAAAACATATTTTATTTGTTTGCCAAAAGATAAAGTGATACAAACTGATATCATTGAAAAGCTTGCAAATGATACAATTGATCTGGTGAATACACATTTTAAACCTGCTGAAGAAGCTGCCTAC
>CAIUEQ010000268.1 GCA_903898215.1 uncultured Bacteroidota bacterium
GCTTCGTCTCTTGTTATTTCTCCGGCACAAACCAATGTTGAAAGATGCGCTCTTCTTTTATCAATATTAAACTTTAATGGAAGAATATAGCCCTGAAAAAATCGGGTATAAACAGACTCGTAATGCTTGCCTCCATAATAAACCCAACCTAATTCATCGATCAATACCCGCATCGCTTCCTTTTTAGAATACCGTATATAATCTAATAAGTTTACCTTTTTTATTTTTTTTAAAGCGATATAATATAATAAATGAAAGGGTGAAAGTAATGGAAATGATTTGACAGGTTTGGAGCCAAATTGTTTTTGAACATCTTTTAAATAGGCAGTATCAATATGTCCCTGAGCCCAACTTCTTGGCAGAATTCCTTCAGTTCGTGCGTTTGTCCCGCTTATGATGTATTTGATTTTGTACTTGACGGCTACCCTGTATAATATTCCCCAAATTGCATGATCCGTTGGCACTTCTCCATCGGGTGTAGATGCTTTTAGAAATGACAATTGAATGTCTTTAAACTCTTCCCAATCTAAGACTTCAGTGTGTAATTCAATATCAAGTTTTTTTAAAATTTTTTCAATATTGGAAACTGCCAGTTCAGAGTTCCAGCCATTATCCATGTGAACAGCCAAGGGTCTTAATCCTAATATTTTTTTTGCATAATAAGCAGTATAGGTACTGTCAACACCTCCGCTTACCCCAATGATGCAATCATACTCATTTCGTTTTCCCTCCTGTTTAATTTGGTCAACTATTTTTTGAAGTAAAACAGGTGCATCATTATCCGTTGGAATTCTGCTTTGAACAAAATCAGTATATTTTTTCACATAATTACTTACCCCATTTTCATCAAAAACGATATCCGGATCAGCTGTTGTATCCATAATTGTTTTTGAGCACATTCTATAATTCTCTTTTCCCATTATTTTTTTATCATATTTATTTCTTCAGGTAAAGGATACCTGATCAACACAGCTCTGTGCTTGCCATGGAATACAAAAAAACTTCCTGCTGCTATTGCAGAAGCATTTGTACGGGTATAAACATCTTTTATATCTTTCAAATCCCGGCATCCTCCGGCTGCAATAACGGGAACATTTACTGAATTACTTAATTTGTTTATCAAATCTATGTCGTAACCCATCATGGTTCCGTCTCTATCTACATCATTGATCATGATCTCACCAACTCCATTCTCTTCAAGAAATTTTAAATATTCAACAGGATCACTAATAGGTACTTTTTGATCTGAATGACTGTAAACAAGTTGTTTACCCCAAATATTTTTTTTTATATCAACTGATGCAACAATAGTTGAAGTAGCGAATTCTTTTACTGCTACCTTTAAAAAATCACAAGATTGAATAAAGGCTGAGTTTATTACTATTTTTTCTACCCCAAGTTTTAATATTTTTTCAATCTCATTTATATTTCTGATACCGCCACCATAAGCCAATGGCATAAAACATTCTGTTGCAATTTCCTGAATAAGATTATAATTTATTTCATTATTTTTTTTTGAAGCTAATATATCCAGCAAAATAATCTCATCGCATTGTTTTTCATTAAAAATCTTAACCGCATTCAGGGGGTCACCTACATATTTTGGTTCCTTAAATTTAACAGTTTTGTATAAGCCTCCATTTTGTAATAATAAAATTGGAATTACCCTTGCTCTGTTCATTAAATAGCGATAAAATTTTTAAGTAATGTAATTCCGAATTGATGACTTTTTTCGGGGTGAAACTGAACACCATAAATATTATCTTTTTGAAACGAAGCAGGAAATTCATACCCGTATTCACAAGTCGAAGTAATGTAGTTTTTATCTTCAAAACAAAAGTGATATTTATGGACGAAATAATAACGCGGAGGATATTCAGGTGCATTTTTAAACAATACATTTGATTCATAATTGATCAAATTATTCCATCCCATGTGAGGA
>CAIUEQ010000269.1 GCA_903898215.1 uncultured Bacteroidota bacterium
ATTGAGCCACAGATTTCACAGATTATTAAAAAATGTTTTAAAATTTATCTGTGTAATCTGTGGCTTTACTTTTCTTGTCAATAACTCACCACTCTATTTTATAGATATTGATAATTTTAGATTTGGGTTGCTATTTTTTTTAACAGCAAAGTTTCGCAGAGAAAAAAGAGTGTATTATTTTGTTTTGATGTTAAATGGAACTTTAATATTGATAAATGCATTCATGCCAATATTATAAACTCCATAAGGGCGTAGGCGCGAAAGATGATCGTAATACAATTCATTCAACAGGTTATTTATACCAACAGCGATAATGAATTTTTGTTTGAACATTTTTAAATCTCCTCCAAAACTTAAATTTACTATATGGTAAGCCGAAGTTGTAAGTTCATTTTTGGCAACATTGTTTTGAGCAAAAACATAATTGTATCCAACGCGCATAAACGAATTATTGATTTTTGTAAAAACTTTTCCTCTCAAAACAATTTCATTGTTCAATTTATTTTGAGGCATAAAAGGTAAATAAGTGCCATCATTTAAATGTCCTTCCAATTGAGAATAAGTGCTTCGCAAATCAAGCCATTTTATAGTTGCCGGATGAATATCAATACATGCTTCACCGCCAAATATCCAAGCATCAGCTTGTTTGAATTCATACACAGGCATTGCACTTAATGTATCGCCACGCCTTTGTGTATAGATAAAATTATTGATATGATTGTAAAACGCAGAACCTTCAATACTAAAATCATTGAACTCTGAATGCAAACCAATTTCTCCCTGAAGATTTGTTTCTTTTAAGAAAGTGTTATTTCCAACTTCATATCGTTGCGTTTCTAAACGTTTACCATTTGAAGTAAGCTCAGCCATGTTCGGTGCACGGAAGCCAGAACCTGCATTTGCATATATTGAAATATTATTTGAAAGAAGGTAATTTACACCAAATGAAGTACTCATATTTTCATAGTTTTTTGCAAGCGCTTGCATATAATCGGCCGAATCTTTTATGCCTGACGTTTCACTATTAATATCTCGTTTGTCGTATCTCGCACCTATATCAATATTCAATTTATTTTTCGCTAAGCGATATTTATTCAACGCATAAATTCCAATATCTGATTGAGAATAATTTGGTATCAAACGGCTATAACCATTGTTTGTGTTTTGTTGATAGGATATTTGCGCACCTTCAACTAATTCAACATGCTTATTGAAATTATGGTCAACTTTTACATCACCCGAAATCACATTGAGGTTGAAACCAAGAAAAGGATTTGTTTCAGTATTTCCAGGTTCTAATTCCATACGTTGGTCATTTTGAAATGAAACCGTACTTATCAGATTTGTTTTCCCAAAAAGTAAAGTGTTTTTTACTAATGCAGTTTGATGAGTTAATGTATGATATGGAGTTTCAAATTCCATCGGATGGTCTTCAGTTTCTGTTGCACTTTTCTTTTCAAATGGTTCAACAATTCCGTAGTAACCAAAATTTAATTGATAAGAAAAAAGTGTCACCGATCTTTTATAATTCAAACTATATGTTGCTTTTCCAAACACTTCACGAAAACGTGAATTAGCTACACGATCAAAATTTGCATTATAATAATCAGAGCTGTTGTTAAGCCCTGCACGCAGGCTCCAGTTGGAATGTTCTTTTGCACCTTTCACTCCAATAGCTGTTGTTGTACCAAAAGTATTTGAATTAAATCCTGCAGTGATATCACCAATAATGGTATTGATAGCAGCCGGTTTTTCGTCAATAAAATTCAGTACTCCACCCATCGCATCCGAGCCATATAAAAACGTAGCAGGTCCTTTAATGATTTCTATATGATCAATTCCATATTGATTTAAACCAAGTGTATGTTCCATATCCCATTGCTGGTTTTCAAGTTTTACACCATTAATAATTGTGGCAATTCTGTTTCCTGTTAAACCTCTGATAACCGGTCGTGCAATACCCGGACCGGTTGATATAAGGGATACTCCGGGCTTTGTTGCCAATACTTCCATCACCGTAATTTGACCAAGTTCAAACAGTTCATTCATGTTTGCAACATCAATATTTATGGTACTATTATTTTGTAATGAATTTCGTGTGCCTGATACCACAATTTCTTTCATTTCAATTTGACTTTTTTCTAATTGGATGTCAATTGAAATTGTTTTTTCATTTTGATTGATAGAAATTCCATCAACTTTTTTATGTTTAGATTCATCGAAAGGTATAGCTAATTCTATGAACAAAGTTTTGTAACCGATGCTTTTTATTTCAATGGAATAAAATCCTTCAGAAATATTATTGAACCTGAAGATGCCACTAGAATCTGTTATTGCAGTCTTGTTAGCTTCTGATAAATAAATTATTGCATTGCTGTTTTTTACCAATCCATTTATTTGGTATTGTGCTTTTGCAAAATGCATTGATAACAGCAAAATGCTGAAACATAAAAATTTTCTCATGTCTGATGAATTGAAATGTTTTAATAATAGCCCCGACTTTTAAGTCGGGGTAAATAAATAATAATTATGAAAGGGCTTCAGCCCAAAAAATTGATGGGGGCAAAAAATTAACTTTTTGGAGGAGGGAAATCTTGGAAAATAAAACTACTTAGCTCATTTTGTAAAGTAAAAAATGGAAATGTTTTACTTAAATTATTTTGTGATTCAGCGTTTGAATTTGTTGATGAAATATATTTTTCAGCACTATTTTTTTGTAATGATTTGATAGCTTTTGAAAGGTCGTTTTGAGCTTTACTAAAAATGGAATCATCAGAAATAGTTGTTGCCAGAGTTTCTTCTTCAAAGTCGCGAAGGCAATAAACATAAGCTTTTCCGTTAATTGATTCAGATTTTATTACATCATACATTTTTCCATCTACACAAATTTCATTTTCAATTTTCTCGTTGGAGGAGAGTTCAATAAGTGTAAGTTTTTCATTCGGAAGGGTAGAAGCCAATTCTTCCAATTGCTCATGCATCCAACATTTCCAAACAAAAAATGTAGCATAGCAACCAACAATATTGTATGTAAACAATATCAGCAGCAACCACGACAAAATTTTTGATGAAAGTTTTCGATTCATTATTGGGCAATTTATACCGAATGAATTGAATTCAAAATTATTTTATATGAATTCGAACAACTCATTAAAATGCGTGTCCGATATTAAAGAAGAATTGAGCGTCCTCATTTGAAACAGCATAATCAAAACGTAAAATGGTGTTTACATCCCAGGCAATTCGCAAACCTAATCCCGGTGAGTATCGAAAATTATTTAGGTTGCTGCCAATACGATCGAAGCTATTCCATGCAGCACCTGCATCAATAAATGGAACAGCACTAAATGCTAAATGTTGTTTCAGGAAATTTGTTTGAGCAAACCTCCATCTCAATTCAATATTTTCAAAATTCATTACACGACCTAAAAAACGTGCTTGCTTGTAACCTCTTATTGTATGAGCTCCACCAAGACCTTCAATGCTTCCTTCCGAACTCCATTCATCTTGGTATTCATAAAACGGAGCATCACCGGCTGTGTATCCTATACCAATTCGTGAAGCAAAAATTAACTTTTTAAATACTGATGGAAATAGCTGTGTGTAAAATTTTCCATGAACAAAAACTTTATCATAATTAAAACTTGAACCTAATGCACTGTTAGAAAATTCATTTGTTATTTCTGCAAATATTCCTTTTGATGGATCTGTTTCCAAGTCGCGGGTATCATATACAATTCCTAATTGCAACTGGCTAATAATATTTGATCCGTAACCTAATATCTTATGGCTGGAATAATCATCACTTACTTTACTTAATCCATTTTTTACCGTGTTACCGTTTACATCGGTGATATCGGTTTGGTTATTATCAAACGTGGAAATATTTATCCATGCAAATTCATATCCTGCCAGCAATCTTAACTTACTATCGAGATAGGAATGCTCTGCACTCATATTAAAAATGGCTTCTTCTTTTTGATAAGTATTATAAAACTTATCAGTAACAGTTGTAACATTTCCGTTTGATGAAGTTACCTGTCTTATGTTACTCAATGATGAATTATAGTCACTAAAATTTTCGTAAGTTTTTCCGGTATGTGGATGTTGTAAAGTATTTAATGAAGTTTCATCATTTCCGAAATACAATAGATTAGGATTTACTTCATAAGCAGCCTCCATTCTTAACCGCCATTTGGTATTAAAAATATATGGGATATCGAGTTTTATTTTAGCAACACGTTGTAGTTTGGTGGTATAAAAAACTTCAAAATCTAAACGAGTTCTATAAGGAGTATAATTAAAAAAAGGGTCTGACTTTTTACCATCAAAAAACAAAGATCCTTCAACACCAATTCCAAAACCATCAACCGGGTCAGAGCTTATATCAGGCTCTCCGGTTACATAAACGCCTTCTTTTTTATTTGCAAGATCTTCGGCTGACAACTTTTTTTCATCGGCAATAGCAAATGGAAGTCTAGTAGAATCTGCAGGATTTTGAGCAAACAATTGAAATTGTAAGACAGTTGAAAATAATAATACAGGAAATATTTTTTTTAGAAACGAAACGACCATGAAAGTAAAATGATTTATTGGTAGCGAAAGTAGAAAGAATCGTATTAACCGAAAGTTAAATTTTAGATGATATTTTTATTTTTGGATTTCATATTTCTTATCAAATTTTACTGAAGAAATAAAATGCAATAAGATTACTCGTGAAAATCGATAAACCCAAGGAGCACTTAAAATAACAGTGCCACAAATAATTCCGATGTATACCCAAAAATCGGGATTATGTCCAATCAAATAGGTTAACGTTCCAAGCACTAACATCATTCCTGTGGTTATTCCGTAACTCACATACATTGCTCCCCAGTAAAAGCCCGGTTCGATTTCAAAATGCAAATTGCATACAGAACATTTTTCGTTCATGTCGGTAAACTTCGCAAGATTGGAAGCTTTTGCCTTAAACATATTACCACTTTGGCAACGTGGGCATTTTTCATGAAATATAGAAAGTGCTTTACCGTGTATGTATTTGTCTGACATGAATAAAATCTTAAATGTTAAATTTTGAATTGCTAATTGCTAATTGCATTTTGTTTATTGCAAATTGCTAGTTGCCTATTGCTCATTACCAATTGAACGATTCATTTTTTTGAGCTTGTTATTGCGGTAAAGGATAATTCCAAATACAGTTGCGATGCTGTATGGTAATGCAAGAAGGTATAGTATTCCACCGTTTAAAGTGTTGCCAACATTGCTTCCGTTTTCTTTAGCACTTTCTAATGATGCTTTGCACATGGGACATTGTGCAGAAATGTCGAATGCAAAAGTGAGTAAAAGGATGAATACAATAATTGAAATTTGGCTTTTAATTTTCATGATTCAATAATAGTTTTTATTCAATATATTTTTAATCGTTTTTTTTAATTATTTGTCAGTTCGAGCGGAGTCGAGAACAGGTTATGATAAGCACAATAATCAAAACAAACATTTCTTCTCGACTCCGCTCGAAGTGACAGTCTTAGTGTTGCTTGTCAGTTCTCTCCCGATAGCTATCGGGAGAGAACAATTTTTAAGAAGCACAATACTCAATACAAACATCGCTTCTCGACTCCGCTCGAAGTGACAATCTCGGTTTTACTTGTCAGTTCGATCCCGATAGCTATCGGGAGAGAACAGGTTATGATAAGCACAATACTCAAAACAAACATCGCTTCTCGACTCCGCTCGAAGTGACAATTATAATAACATCAAGTTTATCAATTAAGTTTTTTCTGTAAAGCAAACATTTCATCACGCAAACGGGCGGCCTCCATAAAGTCTAATTCTTTTGCTGCTTTAGCCATTCGTTTCTGAGTTTCTTCGATGGTTCGTTTTAGTTGGTCAACATTCATGTATTGAATAATTGGGTCGGCAGCGATATTTATTTCTTCAGGTTCAACATAATATTTTTCTTCAGGATGGTGTTTTGAATCAGCCACAGAAGTGAGCTTCATAATCTCATCTTTACTTTTCAAAATTGTAGTAGGAGTGATGCCATGTTCTGTATTGTATGCCATTTGTTTGATGCGCTTGTGCTCATTGTCTTCAATAGTTTTACGCATGCTTTCTGTAATTCTATCGGCATACATGATCACTTTTCCTCTGTCGTTTCTTGCAGCTCGTCCTATGGTTTGTATCAATGAACTTTCACTACGTAAAAAACCTTCTTTATCTGCATCCATGATTGCTACCAATGAAACTTCCGGAAGATCCAATCCTTCACGCAAAAGATTCACACCAATCAATACATCAATTTTTCCTAGTCGGAGGTTTCGTAAAATTTCAACACGGTCAATAGTTTTAACTTCACTATGAATGTATTGGCATTTGATATTTAGTTTTGACATGTATTTGCTGAGTTCTTCAGCCATACGTTTGGTTAGGGTGGTTACCAAAATACGGTCGCCCATTTTGATGCGTTCTGCAATTTCATCAAGCAAATCATCTACTTGATTGATAAGTGGACGAACCTCAATTTGCGGATCGAGTAATCCTGTTGGGCGAATAATTTGTTCAACAATCACACCCTCAGATTGTCGGATTTCATATTCGGCAGGAGTGGCGCTTACATAAATAGTTTGACTTGCCAGTGCTTCAAATTCATTAAAAGTTAAGGGACGATTATCCATTGCAGCAGGTAAGCGAAATCCGTATTCCACTAAATTCTCTTTACGCGAACGATCGCCTCCATACATACCACGCACTTGCGGCATGCTCACATGGCTTTCGTCAACCACCAATAAAAAATCTTTAGGGAAATAATCCACCAAACAAAAAGGTCGGTCACCAGGTTTTCTTTGATCCATATAACGCGAATAATTTTCGATACCGCTACAATAACCAAGTTCTCGCATCATTTCTAAATCAAAATTTGTGCGCTCTTCTAAGCGTTTTGCTTCGAGATGTTTTCCTATAGATTTAAAGTATTCAACTTGAGCAACAAGGTCGTCTTGTATTTCACGAATAGCCCTTTGTAATTGTTCTTTTGGAGTGACATAAATGTTGGCTGGAAAAATTGCAGCAATTTCTGTGGTGTCAAATTTTCTTCCACTAACCGGGTCGATTAAGTCGATCTGTTCAATTTCATTTCCAAAAAATGTAATGCGTAAAGCATGATCTGCGTAAGCCAGAAAAACATCAACCACATCACCTTTTACTCTGAAATTCCCCCTTTGGAAATCAGCTGTAGTTCTAGAATACAATGAATCAACTAACGAATATAAAAGTGTATTACGCGGAATTTTTTGACCTTTATGCAAACGAATAATACTGCTTTCATAATCTTTTGGATTTCCTGCACCATAAATACAACTCACCGATGCAACAACAATTACATCGCGTCTTCCTGATAGGAGTGAAGATGTAGTTTTTAATCGCATTTTTTCTATTTCTTCATTGATGGCGAGATCTTTTTCAATATAAGTATTGCTTGATGGAATGAATGCTTCAGGTTGATAATAATCGTAATAGGAAACAAAATATTCGACAGCATTATCCGGGAAAAACTGTTTGAACTCACTGTATAATTGAGCAACTAAAGTTTTATTATGGCTAAGAATTAATGTAGGCCGATTTATTTTTTCAAGAACATTTGCAATGGTAAAAGTTTTACCTGAACCTGTAACTCCCAGCAAAACTTGCGCATGATCACCACGTAAAATTCCTTCTGTTAAAGATTTTATCGCATCCGGTTGATCACCGGTGGGAACATATTCGGAAGTGAGTTTAAAATCCACTCTGCAAAAATACTCCGAGGAATTTTATGTGCAAGTGATAATGAGTGAATGGAAATAATTATAAAAACGAGACGAATGGAAATTATATTCTATTAATGGCATCAAAATCTTCAAGCTCAATATCCGGAGTTAAATAACTTTGTTTTACCGGTTCATCTTTCATTAAATCGGTGCTCAAATATTTTTTATTGCTATCACTAAATATCGTTACTACAGTTTTATCTGCACCATATTTATTTTGCAATTTTACTGCTCCAAGAAAATTAGAACCTGATGATATTCCAACTGCGAGACCTAATTGATGAGCAAGTTTTTGTGCCATCAAAATCGAATCGCCATCTGATGCCTGTATCACTTCATCCAATTCATTCAATGAAACAATTGCAGGGATAAATTCATCTGATATTCCTTGTATCCGATGTGAGCCTACTTTATGCCCTGTGGTGAGAGTTGGAGATTCTTCCGGTTCGAGTGGATGAACTTTTATCGAAGGATCCATTTTTTTAAGAAAATCTTTTACACCCATCACAGTTCCACCTGTTCCTACACCTGCAACAAACATGTCAGGCTTTTTATTGATTGAATGCAATTGCTCCCAAATTTCCGGTCCGGTGGTATTGGTATGAGCCATTGCGTTGTATTGATTTCTAAATTGCTGTGGTAAGAAAATATTCGAATCTTCTTTAGCCATTTTTTCTGATAAGGCAATGCTTCCTAAAAAGCCGCCTTCTTCTTTGCTGATAAGTATCACTTCAGCACCTAAACTATTGATAATATCGATACGTTCTTTGCTTAACCAGTTAGGTATGATGATTCTAACCTGATGACCTAATGCTTTACCGATTGCTGCAAACGCAATTCCTGTATTTCCACTGGTAGCTTCAACAATAACGTTTCCTGGTTTTATTTTTCCTGTAGCATACGATTGTTCTAAAATATATAAAGCCATGCGGTCTTTAATACTTCCTGTTAAATTGTAGTGCTCACTTTTAGCATAAATAGTTCTGGGCTCACCTTTGTATGTGTAATTAATTTCCAGCATGGGAGTGTTGCCAACCATCTTCCATAAATGATCCAGTTTATCTTTGATGTTTAAATGATGGTGAAGGTGTTCCATTTTTTTTAGTTATGAATATTAAAACAAATTAATGAGTTGATGCATAAAGTTCCATTGACTATTGACATTTTTTATATTATAAAAAAGATATATAACGACACGCTGATATTTCTCACGGATAAAAATGCATCACATTTTTTATACTTACTATTTTTAACATTCTTTCTTATTTTTACAGCGATATGAATGAGTTAGAAGCTAAAATAAAAATAGATAACCTCACCCAATTATTAAATGAGCATAATTATAAATATTATGTTCTCTCACAGCCAACCCTAAAAGATTCAGAGTTTGATTTATTATTAAAAGAACTCGAAAAATTAGAAACTGAATTTCCTCAATTTGCAAATACAGAATCCCCAACCCAAAAAGTTGGTGGGGCTATCACCAAACAATTTCAAACTGTTAAGCATAAGTATCCGATGCTGAGTTTGGGAAATACCTACAGCGAAGATGAACTGCGTGAGTTTGATAATAGAATTAGAAAATCCATTGGTGATAATTTTGACTATGTATGTGAATTAAAATTTGATGGACTTGCCATTGGTTTAACTTATCAAAAAGGAAAACTTGTTCGTGCTGTAACACGCGGGAATGGTGTTGAAGGCGATGATGTAACCAATAATGTTAAAACAATCAAGTCTATTCCTCATCAATTAAAACCCGGAAATTACCCCGATGAGTTTGAAATACGCGGTGAAGTTTTTATGCATAAAAAAACGTTTGAGAAATTAAATGATAAGCTTAAAAATGAACTTGAGCAAAAAGGTTTTGATGAAGATGAAATCAGAGAGAAGTTATATAAAAATCCTCGCAACTTTGCTTCCGGTACTTTAAAAATGATGGACTCCAGAGAAGTTGCAAAACGTCCGCTCGATTGTTTTTTATATTTTATTTACTGTGATATTCCTGTTGCTGATAATCATTTTGATAGTTTGAAGAAAGCCGAATCATGGGGCTTTCAAATTTCTGACCATTATAAAAAGTGTAAAACACTGGAAGATGTTTTTTCATTTATAACTAATTATGATTCCGAACGCGAGAAGCTGAGTTATGAAATTGATGGTGTGGTAATAAAAGTAAACGATTATCATCAACAGCAGGAACTGGGCTTTACGGCAAAGAATCCGCGTTGGGCAATTTCTTATAAATTTAAATCACAAAGTGCATCAACTTTATTAGAGAAAGTTACTTTTCAGGTTGGACGAACAGGAGCGATTACACCCGTTGCAAATTTAACACCTGTGCAACTTGCAGGAACAACTGTAAAGCGTGCAAGTTTGTATAATGCTGATGAAATTGAACGTTTGGATTTGCATGAACTCGATGAAGTTTTTGTAGAAAAAGGCGGAGAGATTATTCCAAAAATAACAGGTGTTGATATTTCAAAACGAAAACCTCATGCACATCAAATTCGTTATGCAACACATTGTCCTGAATGCGCTACAGAGCTTATTCGCAAAGAAGGAGAAGTAGTTCATTATTGTCCTAACGAAGATGGTTGCCCTACACAATTGAAAGGGAAAATCGAACATTTTATAGGAAGAAAAGCGATGAATATTGATAGCCTTGGTGCTGAAACCATCAATGGGTTATTTGATAAAGGAGTGATAAAAAATTATGCTGATTTGTATACTTTAAAATATGAAGATTTGATAGGGTTAGAGTTTACTGTTGGCGATGAAGAAGAAAATAAAAAACGCTCTTTGCAAAAAAAATCAGTAGAAAATATTTTGCAGGGAATTGAAGATTCAAAACAGATTCCGTTTGAGCGGGTATTGTTTGCCTTAGGTATTAGAATGATTGGAGAAACCGTTGCCCAAAAACTTGTTCAGCATTTTCATACCATTGAAAAACTTGAAAATGCAACCATGGAAGACTTGTTGACTGTTCATGAAATCGGGGAGAAGATTGCTGAACAATTGTTGAAATTCTTTAGCGATATTAAAAATAAACATCTGATAGAGAAACTAAAAAATGCAGGCTTACAGTTTGAAATTGTTCATGATGAAAGTATTAAACGAAGCAATAAACTCGAAGGGAAAAGTTTTTTGGTTTCGGGTGTGTTTACCATAAGTCGTGATGAACTTAAGAAAACTATACAACTTAACGGAGGACGCAATGTTAGCAGTATTTCAAAGAGTCTTGATTATTTAATTGCAGGAGATAAAATGGGACCTGAAAAACTAAAAAAAGCAACTGATTTAACTATCAAAATAATTTCGGAAGAAGAGTTTATGAAGATGATTGATTAATTCTCATGCGGAGAATAACCATGCTATTCACCGCATAATTTGCGGAGAATAAGTTTGGAGATGCGGAGAATAATAAATATATTTACCGCATAATATGCGGAGAATATTTACCTACATCCATCAACAAAAAGATTGGCCAAGGTTCACTTGGGACGACCAGCAATTGCTTTCCATGCTCGGAAAAGTTAGGCATCTGCAGGGGAAATTAATAGGAAAAATGGAGGGGCTTGGGTTCTCTCTTAGAGAAGAAGCTTCCTTGGACACCTTAACGCTTGATGTGTTAAAAACCTCAGAAATTGAAGGCGAAGTTTTGGATATGAAACAAGTTCGGTCTTCAATTGCCAAACATTTAGGAATGAATATTCCCGGTTTAATAAAATCGGATAGAAATGTGGATGGCATAGTACAAATGATGCTCGATGCTACACAGCAATCTAATAAGCCACTCACTGTACAGCGTCTATTTAACTGGCATGCAGCTTTATTTCCAACAGGCAGAAGTGGAATGTATAAAATTGTTGTTGGCAAATGGAGAACTGGCCCGATGCAGGTCGTTTCGGGTGCGATGGGAAAAGAAATAGTTCATTTTCAAGCTCCGGATGAAAAAAAAGTGAGCAAAGAAATTACCGAATTTATCAAATGGTTTAATAAAAAAGATACAATAGATCCTGTGATAAAAGCAGGAATTGCTCATTTGTGGTTTATTACTATCCATCCATTTGACGATGGAAATGGCAGGATTGCAAGGGCAATAGCTGATATGCAGTTAGCTAAAAGTGATGGTAGTCTTCAAAGGTTTTATAGCATGTCGGCTCAGATAAAAATTGAGCGAAAAAAGTATTATGAAACACTGGAGAAAACACAAAAAGGGAAACTAGATATTACCGATTGGCTATCATGGTTTTTAAATTGCTTAATGTCCGCATTGGCAGTAACTGATAAAACTCTTGTAAGAGTAATGGCTAAAGTTCAATTTTGGGAAACACATGGAAATACTCAGCTAAGCAGCCGGCAACGTGAAATAATAAATAAATTACTTGACGGTTTTGATGGAAAATTAACATCTTCAAAATGGGCAAAAATAACAAAATGCTCTGCCGATACAGCACTGCGTGATATTCAGGATCTGATAGCAAAAGATATACTTCGAAAAGAACTTTCAGGAGGAAGAAGTACAAACTATTTGATAAATATTTAATTATAGCAGTAAATAAAATGTTGCAGAAAAATTCTATCGTAAAGTTTCACTTAAATATATCTTTGCTTCTGCTTGAAATTTAAATCAATGAAATTAATAGAAGATATAAAAAATTATATAGGAAGGTTTTTATTGGGAAGGGAAATTGCTCAAAAAAAACTTAAAAGAAAATTCACTTCATTTAATGATGTGCAGCATATTGGAATTGTTTACAATGCCGAAAAGAAAGAAGAGGAAGCACTTGTTGTAAATTATGCAAATCAATTACGGCAAGATGGTAAAAAAGTTTTTTTGATGGGATATGTAGATCTGAAACAACTCCCTCATTCCAAAAAATTTAGCATGCAAAGTGAATTTTTTTGGAAAGAAAAACTCAACGAATTCAATCTCCCTATGAAAGGTAAAATTGGAAGATTTTTAGAAATGGATTTTGATTTATTACTTAATTTATATTTTGAACCATCATTGCCAATGCAAGCTATTGCTGCTTATTCCAACGCAAAGTATAGGGTAGGAGCAAAAATTGAAGGTGGCTTGGATTATATTGATGCAATGATTGATGTGGGACAAAAAAAGGAACTCTCTTTTTTGATTGAACAAATTGATTTTTATTTGAAAAACATAAAATGAGTTAATAGGTTGATGGATTAATAAGTGATTTGTAGTTTCAAGTTTGATTAACCAATAACCAATTAACTATTCAACCAATAACTAACCACCATGAAAGGAACAGGCGTAGCATTAGTAACTCCATTTAAAAAAGATCTTAGCATCGATTTTGATGCACTGTCAAATATTATCGAACATGTTATTGCAGGCGGTGTTGAATATGTTGTAGCTCTTGGCACAACAGGCGAAGCGCCAAATCTTAGCAAAGATGAAAAGAAACAGATCTACTCATTTGTTTCTGAAAAAGTGAATGGCCGTGTGAAATGCATTGCAGGAATTGGAGGTAACAATACTCCCGAAGTTGTTGAAACGATCAAGGCATTTGATTTCTCAAAATACGATGCAATACTTTCTGTGAGTCCATATTATAATAAACCAAATCAGGAAGGAATTTATTTACATTATATGGAATTGGCAAAAGCTTCTCCTAAGCCAATCATTATTTATAATGTTCCGGGACGAACAGGTTCTACTATTTCTGCGGCAACAACTTTAAGACTTGCAAACGCCAGTGATAAATTTATTGCAACCAAAGAAGCTTCTGGAAATCCCGAGCAGTTCATGGATATTTTACACCAAAAACCTATCAACTTTTCTGTGATATCCGGTGATGATAATTTGACTGTTCCATTTTTGGCAATGGGAATGAGTGGTGTTATTTCTGTAATAGGAAATGCATTTCCTAAAGATTTTTCAAACATGGTTCGCTTTGGCTTGAAAGGTGATTTCGATTCGGCAAGAGAGCTTCATTATAAATTATATGATGCAATGAAATCGATATTTTTAGATGGTAGCCCTGGTGGAATAAAAGTGATTTTGAATGAACTCGGTTTGTGTGAAAATATTGTAAGATTACCTCTTGCTCCCGTAAATGAAACTGTTGAAGCGAAACTTCGTCAACTGGCTAATAAGTTGAAATAAATTATTCTGAAGTTACTCCCAGTTTTTTTCTTGCAAGGTCATAAGCAAATTGAAATTGTTGCTCACGGTTCATATTTGATGTATCCAATACAATAGCATCTTCAGCTTTTACTAAAGGACTATCTGCACGGGTTGTGTCAATATGGTCGCGTTTTTGAAGGTTAGCCAGAACTTCTTCGATGGTGGTTGTTTGTCCTTTTTCTTTCAATTCGTCAAACCTGCGTTGTGCACGAATTTGAGGATCGGCTGTAACAAATATTTTTAATTCAGCATGAGGAAAAACAACAGTGCCAATATCACGACCATCCATCACGATACCTTTTTCATTTCCCAAAAATTGTTGTTGCTTTACTAAGAATCTTCGAACTTCACTTATCGCACTTACATCGCTCACAACACTTGCAATACGGGAGTTTATACGAAGAGCCATTTCTACATTCTCATCATTTAAATATGTTTCCTGTAAATGATTTTCAGGATTAATTTTAAAATCAATTTTGATATTTTTTAATGATTCAGCAACCGCATCCAGATTATAAATATCAATTTGATGATTGATTAAATATAAAGTTACCGCACGATACATTGCACCCGAATCAATAAAACGGTATTCAAGAGTTTTAGCCAATTGCTTTGCCAATGTACTTTTTCCGCATGAAGAATAACCGTCAATTGCTATAATTATTTTGTGCATTGCTGAATAATTTATGGAACAAATTAACTCAATAAGTTTTTAACTTTATAACGAATTAAGATTTTTCTGCTTGTTTCTTTTTAATAAAATCATTCACATTGATGATGAATGAAAAATGGTCGGTACCATATCCAACACTATAACCTGTATGCCCGTAAGCTAATTGAAACTTACTGATCTTTACTCCAAAGCCCCACGAAAACCCGGAGAACCCGCCATATTGATCGAGCTTTAATTCCCATCTCCTTAAATAATTATAACCAAATCCTATGTAAAAACTTTTACTTAAAATGATCTCAGCACTTAAATTTAAATGACTTAAAGTTTTTTTAGCCCAGTTAATATTTTCGAGCTGAATGAGTCCGGTTTCAAGATCTTTTGTTAAACCTGGTTTATCAGGATTTTGATACATCAACCCACCGGGGTTTTCCAGATGATTTGCTATCAAAGAAAAACGAAGAGGTGCTTTCATTAATTTTTTTGAGATACCCATCTGAACATTTAATGGCAAGGTCTCCTTATTATCGGGACGATAGGTTTTTAATTGTTTGCCATAATTACTTATCACACCAGAGATTGTTACCAGATTTTTTTTGTTATAATAAGTTGCTGAAACATCCGCTGCTAATCCAAATGAATTGTATTCTTCAAGTGTTGAATTGATAAATTTAAGTGCTCCACCAAATGAAAAATCACGATATTTTCTGGCGAAGGAAAGATGTAGATTATATTCTCCTGCATGGAAATTTCCAATCACATCTCCATTGGAAGCCGTTTTAGTAAAATCTCCATAATTAATATATTGTATTCCTAAAGCAAATGTTCCAATACTGTCAAAATGGTGAGCACAACCTGCATATCCTGCTCCAATTCCGGCAACATAACTTACATAATTAAAAGTTACCTGATTGTTCATTTCACTATTTAATAACGATGGATTTTGAATAGCAAGATTCATATCGTTATCAGGATTTGCGATTCCCGAACCTCCAAGTGCAGCAATGCGTGCATTAGGTTGCAATGTTAAAAACTGATACGTGTTAGTACCACCAATTTGTGCAAAAACAGGGTAGGTAGAAATTATAAAAAAGAAGAGTGAAAATATTTTCCTCATGCAACTCCAAAAATATTCTTTTAAACGGGGAAATCAGATAATTGTTGTCAGTTTAATGACTTATCGTTTAAACTTAATTTCTTCGTCCGGTAAATATTGCAACATAATAAAGCAAAGTTGCGAGCGATGATAATGCTGCTATCACATAAGTTGATGCTGCCCAATTTAAAGCATTTCGTGCCATCGATGATTCATCTGTTTGAACAATGTTTCTATTATTTAACCAAGCCATCGCACGATTACTCGCATCAAATTCAACAGGAAGAGTAATGATTGAAAATAAAGTTACCGCAGCCAACATGATAATTCCTATCAACAATATTTGAGGGAATGAATTCATTAATAAAATTCCTCCTAACAATACCCATTGAACCCATTTTGAAGTAATACTCACAACAGGTACAATTGCCGAACGGAAGTTTAACCAAACATATGCATCAGCATGTTGAACTGCATGTCCGCACTCATGTGCTGCAATAGCTGCAGAGATTACATTCTTGCCATAAAACACATCTTGACTAAGATTAACTGTTTTATCAGTGGGGTTATAATGATCTGTCAATTGTCCTTCGGCACTAATTACTTTTACATCAAAAATGCCATTGTCTCTCAACATTTTTTCGGCTATTTCCGATCCAGATAAATTGATGGTTAAAGCTACTTCTGAGTATTCTTTAACTTTTGATTTAAATTTCCAACTGATAAGTAAACTGATTACTAAAAAGAGTATTCCAATAAATAACATATTTTTTTTGTTTAAATTTTGTGAGAGAATAACAAAGCCTGTTCCATTTAAAATACATAGCGAATTAGCATGACAACTACTGCCACGATAAACATTAATATCGAAATACGATTGATACCATGCATCATTTTCAGATAGGTTGATGACTGTTCGTCAGGGTTAGGTTTTTGCCAAAAGGCGATATAAGAAATAAATTTTTTGATCATGATTCTATATGAACAAATATAACAAGGTTTTGTTCATTGTATTCAAAACAATTGTGTAATTATTTTACTAGAGAAGCTTGTTGAACTGGTGTTTCTTTTTGTTCACTGGCAACATGAATGTTCAAGTCTTCATCAATTGCAGCAGCTTCGAAATTTATAAAACTATTTTGTCCGCATGCCCAACCTATTCCGGCAGTTGTGAACCAAATTTTTGTAAGGATGGCATTATTTATTTTTTCTTTACTGGATGTCCATTCTTTTCCATTATAAGTAAGGATGATTCCTTTATCACCAACGGCCCATGCTTGGTTATTACTGATTGAAAATACACTTCTGAGTTTTATGTTTTCTGGGGCATTAGCATTGATGGTCATTAAAGCCCAAACACCATTCTCAAACTTTAAAATAGTTCCGTTATCTCCAACAGCAAATCCAATATTATTTTCAAAATGAATAGCTCTTAATTTATTTGTGGTAGGTGACTCTACTTTTTTCCATCTGTCGTTTTCACATTTTAGGATCACTCCATTTTCACCAACAGCCCATCCTGTTTTATTATTAAAAGTTACAGCGAATAATTGTTCAGTAACATCATTGCAACTTATTCTCGACCATTTTTTACCTTCAAAATGAAAAATATTTTCACCCGATGAAACTGCCCAAGCATTATTTTTATCAATGGTACAAACACTACGAACATCAATCATAGGTTTGTTTTTTTTGTCAAAATCTTTTTTGTCTATTTCAACGTTATTGAAAAAATTCCAGCTGTTATTTTGTTTGTTGTATTGATAAAAACTTGCGCCTTCACCAACTACCCATCCAAAAGTATCTGTACACATGCTGATAGCAAAAAAAGCTGCAGGAGAGTTAGCAGGAACATCTTGTTTTCTCCAACCCATCCCGTCAAACATTAATATTGTAGAACCATTTCCAACTGCCCATCCATATTCTGGATTCAAAAAACACATATCATTAAAGTAGGCGCTTTGAGAAAATTCATCATCAATATTTGCTTTCACATCTCTCCATTGTGCATTACTTGATTGGCTGAAGAATGTAAGAATGACGATGATTAACGGCTTTATATTTTTTATAGAAGTGTTCATTGAATTCTTTTTGATTATCTGAATTCAATTTTACAATTTGTTAACATGAATATTGGAGTTAGGTACTGCACTTATGTGGATAAAGTGTGGAAAGGTTACCCAAAGGTGTATAGATTCAGCAACACCTTTTATACTTTTATTCTGAGGATGCTTTTTGTAATCTTAGAGGTAATTCAGCTTGCTCAAACAAATTTATTTTATCAAATTCAAGTACAGTTGCTGAGCCATTTTCAGAAGCATGAAACATAGGAAGAAATTTTGCTCCCCAAATTATTTCGTGATATTTATATGACGATCGAGTATGTATGACTTGTGAGTAGGTATCGTCATAAGCTTTAAACATTAGAATAAATTCAGCGTCAGCATCTGCAAGATCTTCCTGGGTAAAATTCATTAATGGACTTTCATCATTCAATGGATGAACAACAGTCCAACTCATTGCCATTGATGCAACTTTGGAGCGTTCTAATTTTAAAGGTAAAAATTTTCTGTTTGCATTTCCGTTTTCATTGATAACGAAACTCACCATCAATTGTAATTCGCATTCGATGAGTTGATCTTTTCCGGCATTGGCAATTCGAAACATCAGTGCCGAAATTCCTTGGTAAGGAGCAACGATCATATTTTTACTATAAAGCATTTTTGCCTGTGCTCTCGAAAAACGTGAGTATAATAAACTGGTAACTACCGCAAGCGACATCACACCCATTAAGGCTTCAAGTGATGCGATAATATTGGTAAGTATGCCAGTAGGGTTTATTCTTCCATATCCAACAGTTGCAAAGGTTTGAGTACTAAAAAAGAAGGATTCTAAAAATTTATCTAATTCTGAATTTCCTGCTGTTCCATTTAAATGTTCAACACCAACAAAATAATACAGGCTGCCAAAAAGTAAATTCATTGCAGTATAAAATGCCAATACAACAAAAATAAATTTCGACCATTTCATCATGATAAGTTCATGAAAGAAATTTAGCCTCGACACAAATGGCAAACCTTTTCTGATCACATTAAATGACCCGTTTGAATTGAGTAGTCTTCCACCTTGGATATTTGCCTTGGCAGAAAATCCGGTGTCCTGATCGTCTTTAAATTTATTTGATAATTTCTTTATCATGGTTCGAAGTAAAAATCAGTAAACACTTTTATATCTGCAAATGTTTATTTTCGTTTGCATAAAAAGATATTTTAGCTGCTGAAGATTTATACAATTCACTTTAGAGGTAAATAAATATTGACTTATTGTTTTAATTAAAAATTTAAAATTCATGGATAAAGAATATTTCTCACACGAAACTGCAATCATAGATGATGGATGTACCATTGGAAAAGGAACTAAGATCTGGCATTTTTCGCATGTAATGAAAGGATGTGTGCTTGGCGAAAATTGTAATCTCGGACAAAATGTAGTGATTAGCCCTGAAGTTATTTTAGGCAATAATGTTAAGATTCAAAACAACGTTTCGGTATATACAGGAGTTACTTGTGGGGATGATGTTTTTTTAGGACCATCGTGTGTGTTTACCAATGTTACCAACCCTCGAAGTGGTGTAAATAGGAGAGGACAATATTCAAAAACACATGTTGGAACCGGTGCATCAATTGGAGCAAATGCAACTATTGTTTGCGGACATGATATTGGTGAATATGCATTTATTGGAGCTGGTTCAGTAGTTACTAAAAATGTTCCGGCTTATGCATTGCTTGTTGGAAATCCTGCAAAGCAAATAGGATGGATGAGTGAGTTCGGACACCGATTAACATTTGATCAAAACGGAAAGGCAACCTGCGAAGAAAGTGGTCAGAACTATGAATTGAAAGATGGCTTGGTGAAGAGAATTGTGTAAATTAACTATCGAACACTGAAAGAATTAAACTTCAACATTCATCATTGGAAGTTCGATATTCGCTATTGATTATTTAAATTAAATATCGAACACTGAACACTGAATGTCGAATAACGAATGGTTTTGTGAAAGAATTAAACTTCAAAATTCAATATTGATTATTTAAGCGGCTTCAATAAATATTCAAGTCCATTTATTTTTATTTCACAAATTGTTTCAAGTTGCATTCCGAGTTTTCCTTTTGGAAATCCTTGTCGCTTGAACCATTCCAGATAATGCACAGGAAGGTCACATAGCAATCTTCCTGCATATTTCCCAAAGGGCATTTTGTCTTTTACTAAGCTTAATAATATTTCTCTATCGGGTGAATGCATGATGGTGAACTTGATAAGTGAATTTTGAAAAACAAAATGATAAAATAATTCAACATTCATTCTTTGATGTTCAATATTCGATATTAATTTGAAAATGAAAATAACGAATAATAAACAAAGAACTTCGAATGATGAAGGCGATAAATAAAACTTACAAATTTGTAACTTACAAAACTGTAAGTTTTAAACGATCAACTAATTCTTCCCCATTTTTGATGCTTCGAAAATTCTGTAAAATAGGTGAGCAACTGAGCGTTTTCAGGTTTGTTTAAATTGGGGTCAACCATTAAAATTTGTTGTGCAATATCTCTAGCCTTTTGAAGAATGATCTGGTCTTTTGCAATGTCTGCTATTCTTAAATCCAACACACCACTTTGCTGGGTACCTTCCAATTCACCAGGACCACGTAATTTTAAATCCACTTCCGAAATTTCAAACCCATCATTTGTTTTACACATGGTATTCATGCGCAATTTTGCATCGGCACTCAATTTAAAACTTGTCATCAAAATACAGAAAGACTGATCAGCGCCTCTGCCAACTCTCCCGCGCAATTGGTGTAACTGCGACAATCCAAATCGTTCAGCACTTTCAATGATCATTACACTTGCATTTGGAATATTTACACCTACTTCAATTACTGTAGTTGCCACCATAATATTTGCTTCGCCTCTCACAAATCTTTGCATTTCAAATTCCTTTTCTTTCGGTTTCATTTTTCCATGCACCATACAAATTTGATATTGCGGTAAAGGAAATTCTCTCGACATATTTTCAAATCCATCTTGCAAATTTTTGAAATCCATTTTTTCACTTTCAGCAATCAATGGATACACAATATATATTTGTCTGCCTAAAGCAATTTGTTCTCTCATAAATCCATTAACGCGCAAACGATTGTTGTCAAAACGATGTTCGGTACGAATGGGTTTTCTTCCTGCGGGTAATTCGTTTATCACAGAGGTGTCCAGATCTCCATACAATGTCATGGCAAGTGTACGAGGTATTGGAGTTGCTGTCATTATCAATACGTGAGGAGGGTAAATGTTTTTATTCCAAAGTTTCGAACGTTGTTCCACACCAAAACGATGTTGCTCATCTATTACAGCAAATCCAAGATTTTTGAATTTAACAATCTGTTCGATGATAGCATGTGTGCCTATCAGTATTTGAATTTCCCCGTTTAAAATTCCTTCATGAATTACTTTTCGTTCTTTAGTTTTTGTTGACCCTGTGAGCAATTTTACGTTCACATTCATATCGCCTAGCAAAGTAGTGATGGTTTGTAAGTGTTGCTGGGCAAGGATTTCCGTGGGAGCCATCATGCATGCTTGGTATCCGTTATCCAAAGCTATCAGCATACACATTAATGCTACAACTGTTTTTCCGCTGCCAACATCACCTTGCAATAAACGGTTCATTTGTTTATTGCTTTTTACATCTGCACGAATTTCTTTGATCACTCTTTTCTGTGCATCGGTAAGTTCGAATGGAAGTTTTTCGTTGTAAAAAGTATTGAAATAATCCCCAATTTTTTCCAGGTTAATTCCATTAAATAGTTGCGTGCGTTTTAATTTATATCTGAGCAATCGCAATTGAATAAAAAACAATTCTTCAAATTTTAATCGTTGCTCTGCATGCTTTAATCTGTCGTTGTTTTCAGGAAAATGAATTTGTAAGAGTGCTTCTTTGCGTGAGAGGAGTTTTTGTGATGATAAAATGGTTAGAGGAAGATTTTCCTCCACTTCAAATTTAGGATCGTTGAGTAAATTATTGGTGAGTTTCATGATGGCTTTTGTATCTAGCCCTTTCACGCGCATTCGGTCAGTAACATTGTAAAACGGCATGATGCGCAAATATTTTTTTTGTCCTGCAGCATCAGGTTCATCAATGGTTGGATGAGCAATGTTTATGCTTCCATTAAATTCTGTTGGCTTTCCAAAAACTAGGTATTCTTTATTTTCAGTAATCGCTTCACGAACCCATTTCGCTCCCTGAAACCAAACTAATTCAAGGTGACCTGTTGCATCCGAAAAAGTGGCTACCAATCGTTGTGTTTTACTTTTGCCTACAGTTCTAAAATTTGTAATTTTTCCTTTAAGTTGAATATATGGCATCTCGCCATGAATATCAGAAATATCATAAATTGTTGAACGGTCAACATACCGGTATGGGAAATGAAAAAGCAGGTCAGCAAAAACAAAAATCCCCATTTCTTTTTTGAGCATATCGGCACGTGCGGTGCCAACACCTTTCAAATATTCTATGGGAGTTTTTAGAAATGACATGTGATGCAATGATAATAATTTTAGTTGATACCACTTATTACTTCATTATTGCAAATTGCACATTGTCTATTGAAGATGTTGATATTATTTAATGCATGGCAATGAACTCCACATTATTTTAGCGGCATGAAGCGTATATTTTTTATTGCAGCAATTTCTATTTCTATTATAGCATCTGCTCAAACAAAATTATTTCCTATAGAAATAAAAGGGAAGTTTGGATACATGGATCAAACCGGAAAAATGATCATCCCAGCCATGTACGATTATGCTGATGAGTTTATTGACGGCATGGCAGTTGCCGCTCTTCACAACCAACCTTGTGTAATCAATCAGAAAAATGAGCGTATAATCGACACCTCTGTATACCAATTTATCGGTGTGTTTTCTGAAGGACTTTCATCTGTTATTGATTTCAAAAAGAAAAAGTTTTATATCAATACCAAGGGTGAAAAAGTAATTAGCTTGCCTGATGAAATTTATGAAGGACGAAAATTTAAAGATGGTTATGCTTGTGTGTCGAAGGAAGTGGATGAGCATACTTTAAAATATACACGTGATATTGTAACTATTGGTTACCGCTTTGGATTTATTGATCATACAGGGAAACAGGTAATCGATTTTGTATATGATGATGCCAGCAATTTTAATTATGGAATAGCACGTGTTAAAGTTAAAAACACTTTTGGTGTAATTAATAAAAACGGAGAAATTATAGTAAAACCTATGTATAAAAACATCGGTAATTTTTTTGAAGGTAAAGCTGTTGTTAACGAAAATGGGAAGTATGGTTTTATTGATACTGCCGGAAAAATAATTATCAAACCTCAGTTCGATATCGCTTTTGATTTTAGTGAAGGACTAGCAGCAATATATGACAGCAAGACAAAAAAATATGGTTTTATCGATGATAAGGGTGAAACAATTATCAAATTAGATTACGATGGTGTTCGTCCATTCAGCGAAGGGAAAGCTGCAGTATTACAAAATGGCAAATGGGGATTTATAGATTCAAAAGGAAAGTTGGTATTGCTTCATGTTTTTGATAATGCGAGTGAATTTAGTGAAGGCATGTGTGCAATTTTAGTGAAAAGAAAATGGGGTTTTATTGATCAAACCGGACGAGTGGCAGTGCCTTTAGAATATGATGCTGTAGGCTCATTCGATCACGGAATTGCTGATGTAGTTTATCATGGCATTTCATTATATATTGATATACGCGGAAATATACTTCCAAGGTTAACTGAAAAATAAATGAGCGAAGGAAATTCAACACGGTTAAATAAATATATCAGCGAAAGTGGTTTGTGTTCGCGTAGAGAAGCCGACAAATATATTGAGCATGGTTTGGTTTCGATAAATGGCATGAAAGCAAAAATCGGCCGACAAGTTTATCCCGGTGATCGGGTGATCGTGAACGGTGAAATAATTGAACCGTTAACTCCTGAAGAATCTATTTTTATTGCGTTTAATAAACCTGTTGGAATTACTTGTACCACCGAAGCTGGCTCAAGAAATAATATTGTTGATTATATCAAATACAGTCAACGGATTTTTCCAATTGGACGATTGGATAAAGATTCGCAAGGGTTGATTTTTTTAACTAGCAATGGTGATATTGTAAACAAAATTTTAAGAGCAGGAAACAATCACGAGAAAGAATATTTGGTAACAGTTAATAAACCTATTACCGAAAGTTTTATTGAAACGATGTCGACAGGTGTTGCCATTTTAGGTGTGAATACTAAAAAATGTATCGTTAAAAAGGAATCGAATTTTGTTTTTAGAATTGTGTTGATACAAGGTTTAAATCGTCAAATACGTAGGATGTGCGAGCAGCTTGGCTATGATGTGGTGAAACTCGAACGTGTGCGTATCATGAACATCAGTTTGAAAGGATTGCCTGTTGGCGATTGGCGCGAACTTTCAAAAAAGGAGATGGAAATCATTAACGATATGATCAGAGATTCGTCAGCAACGGAAGAAGCTTCGAAAAAAAGTTCATCAAAGTCATCTGCAAAAACTGACACTCATTCAACTCCAAAAAAGAAAGCTGCACCAAAAAGAAACAATACTAAAAAGAGAATCGTTTCATCAAGTCCAAAAACAAAAAAGAATATCAAAAAATATTCAACAAGGTCATCTCATCAAAGTTCCGGAAAGAGTTCTAACAGAAGGTCGGGAGGGAGGTAAGTTATTTTTTCTCTGTAATTTTATAACTTAGAATAATCCATTTGGTATCAACTTTTTTAAGTTGGTAGGATATTAAAATTCCTTCGCCTTTAAAATTTAATTCAAGCTTGCAATTATCCATCGCAATTTCCCAATCGTGAAGTGATAAGTATTTTTTAATTTTCAACTTCACAATCTCCGAATGTTTTAATACCGAAACAGGTTTATTGAATTTTGTTAATCCTTTTAAATTTTCGGCTGTAAACGGAGCTTCTTCTTCAAATACAATTTCTTTATCAGTTACGTTCTTTTTTAAATGAAAGTATGGCTGAAGCTCAGCAAGATCAAGTGCTGTTTGAAGTATAGGTGTTAATTCAGGACGAATCAATTGTTCGATTTTTGCATTGTAACGTTGAGCAAAAATTGTTGTAGAAAACAGGATAGAAATGATTAGAAATATTTTTTTCATCATATTGTTTTTTAATAGAAAAGTTAGCAAAGAATAAATTTATCAATCATAAAATCTCCATCTCACTCCAAAGCGAAATGATGCTAAAGAAATTGGATAATTTTGTGTGTAATAAAATCCATTTTGTACAAACATATCCTGATTGGCATGTTCGTATTTAGCAAAAATAATTGCTCTCTTAATTTCTGCCGAAACAAATGGATCTATCACCGGATAATTTCCAAACAACCTATCGTTTTGCATAAAAAATAAACGTGTAGCAGGATTATAGTTATTGGCATAATAGGCAGTATTGTAAAACACATCGAAACCAATTTGGAACTTCATGGTTTTAAATCTGCTTTTAAAATAATACCTGATTCGACCTGATAATTCAGGCATTCTCACCACATCGCTGCTGCTGTTTTGGTAAATAATATAATGCTCAAAAAATAATTTCCATACCTGAAATGTTTTCTTTGCTTCGGCAGTATAAACCAAAATCTGATCGCCTGATTGAACAGGAATACATTTAGAATTGATGTATATCCAATTGCTAAGATTGAAAGCATTTACAGTGAGATGAAAATTTTGACGGAATTTTCTGGTAGAAAAATGAAGTCCCAATTGTTGTACTTTTATAGGGTTAAAATTGTTTTCCCAGATGAATTGGTTGGATTTAAATAATTGCATTGAATAATCGGGACGGTATAGTTGACTTGTAAATTCAAAGCCTAAATCGAAAGCAGGAATACGTTCTCGAATAGAGAGTTTTACTTTGTAATCACCGGCATTATATCCTAAAATATTATAAGAGGTAAATAGTTTTTTTGAGAGCGTGTAGTTTTTTATTTTCATCGACTCAAAAGAAAAATCGGCAATGACGTTTTGATAATTTCTTACATAAGCATATTGCGAAGTAACAATGGCAGCATGTGTTAAGCCAACGCTTGTAAAATTCCTAACACTGTCTTTTAATTGATCATTTGTGCTTGTGAAAAGATCATAAGCCAATCGGTTTTCAATTTTTCCGTAATAGGTCGAATCAAAAGTATTCACCGTTGTATCATAATATTGATGTGGAATAAAAAGTGAGTTTGCATCTCCTTTTAAATTTTCAAAAATATAACTCACCTCTTCCAATTTTGTAGATAAAGAAAGGTGTGAATGGCTGCTGAAATCGTAAATGGTATCTTCCTTAACGATATTTTGAGTAAGCTTTCCAAAATGAAAATATTGTTTAACAAATGCAGTTCGGCCTTTAAAACGGGTTTGACTACTTGCTAAATTTGGAAATATTTTTTTATTGGCACCCGATAATGATTCAAATGCTGAGTCGCTTGCAACACCACCGCTTTCTTCAACCACACCACGATTCCATGTTGTATTTGCAATCACTTCATACTTTTTATTTTTGGTAGTATAGCGAGTGAAGAACTGAAAATTATACATGCTGGTATATTGTCTTGATAAAAAACCAATCGAAGTAATTCGTTGCAAATCGGCACCAATATTCCATCTCGGAGTAATGTTCTGTGAATGACAAGCCGTTAAATAAATTAATTCGTTGCTCCCTTGAGTATAAAATAAATCGGTATAAGGCGTTTTTGTATTGTAGTATTTTGTTTTCTCTGGCTTCATCCAATAACCTTCAAATGGATTTTCACTTAAGCTGAAACCAACATTCCTTTCATTGTTAAATAGTAAAGGACGCGAAGGTGTTCCCATATTTCCGAGGTCTTGAAATACCGTATAATTTTTATAAAGGTTATGAAAAATTTCAATGCCGTTTTGGTTGGTATCAATAAAATGAAGGGGAATATTTCTATCAATTTCATCTTCAGTTACAAACTTTGTTGCAGTTTTAAAAGGCGCAATAAATTTGACAGTATCTTTTGTCTGTGACTTGTCCTGACCGGGTTGTGGAGTTTGTGCAAATGAAGTTGCATAAAAAAAGCATACTAATAAAAAGCAAAACACTTTGCCTAAATATTTACTGTATTCTTTTTTTCTCACTCTTGTTTAATAATTGATTGATGATAAACTCGGTTTGCTGAAATGATCTTTAAAAAATAAACTCCGTTGGGATTATTCTGCAAATCAGAAAAATCAATTTTGTTCTCTCCGGTAGTTAATTCCAGTTTTTTTTCTGCTGCAATTTTACCATGCAAATCGTAAACCAACAAATGTGCGCCCTGTTTTTCTGTTGATGAAAGTGTGATTGTTACATTTTCAGTAAATGGATTCGGGTAAGTATTAATGTTAAGGAGAGAAATATTATTCTCGTTAACACCTAGTGTCGAGCGGTTTAGTTTCAATAAAAAAATTCCAGTATTCATATCACTTGCTATAATATTTCCTGAAGGCAGGTATGGATAAATTCCCCAACAGCCTTCATAAATACTTGGAGTATGTGGATTGGTGAATGTTCGGTAGTAAGCCACAAAATCAGGAGCAGCTACATTTTTCATATCATACACATTGATACCACCGTAATACATTGAGGTAATAGCATACCTGCCAACCCAATATGAATTATGTGGTGAGCCATAATTTCTGAAAGGAGTGCAAGCCATTTTAGGATTTGCAAGATCACTGATATCGTAAACCTTCATTCCTTTTCCGTCAGGAGTTTCATCGGTGAACAAAATATATTTCCCGCTGCTATCAAGCCAGTTGCTGTGGTTATAGGCATTTTCAGGATAAGGTGGTTCGATGGAGCCCAACAATTTGATATTGTTAGTATCATTCATATCATAAAAAAATACACCCGAAGTTCCTCTTGAGCAATAAACGGTATCATTCCTTACATAACATTCGTGAACATCTTTGTATCCATCATTACGTGTAATTTTTGCCATGTAAGTTGGTTTCTCAGGGTCGCGAAGCGAATACACTTCAATTGGATAGATTGTAACTCCTGTTAAATCTTTATGGTAGCTGATGCATTTATACAATCGTTTGCTTTTTGCATTTACAAAAACGGTATGCGTATTTACAATTGTAGAATCGCTCACAAAAACTTGGTGCACCGAGTCGGGTAAATATTGCATATCAAAAATTTGTAACCTTCCTTTTAAAGCACCAAAATCGTTATCGCTCACACAATAAACATAGTGGTCGTAAGTATCAAAATCTCTATTGATGCAATGATTTATTCCACTTTTTACGGCTACTTTTTTCATCATATTTGGGTCGGTAACATCAAAGAAATAAATTGAATCAACAGAACCGGCAATAGCGTATTCGCGGTGTTTGATTGTATCAGCCCAACCTTTGCAACCATTCCAAATTTGGTTTCCCGGGTTCCAATCAATCGTTACTAAGTTTGGATCTTGGAAATGTGAAAGCAAAGTGATGTTCCAACCAACTTGTGCGGATGTAAGGAATGGAATTGTTATCATGATGGCAAAAAATAATTTCTTCATTGCCTGATAAATTTAGAACTCCAAAAAACGGAATTGGTTTTTATCTGTAAAATATATAATCCGGGATGTTGATTTTTGACTTCATTAAATGAAAAGTCATTGTCGCCATTGTTTAAAATAATATTTTTTTGCAGGATGATTTTTCCAAGTATATCAGAGATTTCAATTGTAGCTGTAGTTTTATGTTGCGATGGAATTTTAACATGCAGCACATCTGAAACAGGATTTGGAAAAATTGTAGCATGAATAATTTCTTCCGATAAATCGTTGATACCAAAATTCATTGATGGTTTTAATACGAATAATCCTTCACTGATATCGCTTGCAATAATATTTCCTGAAGGAAGAAAAGGATAAACACCCCAGCATCCGTGAAATCCTCTGTAAACACCTACAGCATTTTTTGTATAGGTATCAAAATAGCCGGCAACTTTTGGTTGTGCAGGGTTGATTAAGTCATAAGCATACACACCATCTTCATAAGATGAAACCCATGCGAAACGTCCTTTCCACTTAGCATTATGAGGTGTTGCTCCGGTATTTGAATTAAAAAAAGCAGGGTTTTTAGGATTTGCTATATCAGAAATATCATAAATTTTTATTGGCAAACCGAATGGAACTTCATCGGTAAACATTAAATATTTTCCACTGCTGTCGAGCCAGCTGCTATGATTATAACCACTATATTGATAGCCGACAATGCTTCCAATTTTTATTGGATTTGCAGCATTTCTCACATCGTAAATAAACAAACCCGGATTTGCACACGAGCAATATGCTGTATCATTTCTTACATAAACTTCGTGTGTGTATGCACATTCAGCATTCACAGAAAGTTCGCCAAGGTATGTTGGGTTTTCAGGATCTAAAATTGAGAGGATAGCCATCGAACTACTTCCTTGTCCGTTTTGGGCATGAAGGTTTCCACATAAATACAAACGTTTGCTTTTGGCTTCTATAAAAAGTGTATGAGAATTGATGCTGTATTTATCATTGTCGTATACTTTATGAACAGAGTCGGGGAGGTATTGTAAGTCAAAAATTTGTAACGAACCTGGAGGACTTGTTCTATCGGAAACGCAATACAGATAATGGCTGTAAGTATCATAATCTCTATTGATGGCATTGCGTGAATGACCTTCTCTCACATCGCATTTGATCATTTTTGTAGGGTCGGTAATATCAAAAAAATACAACGAATCACAACTTCCTGCAATCAGATATTCACGGTTATTTGAAGTGTCGTGCCAGCCTGTTAGGTTATTCCATATTTGGTCGTCATCGCAATGATTTAATGTGCTGTCGTTCCAATGAGCAAGCAAGGTCATGTTTAAAGATTGACGTTGTTGTGCATTTGAACCGAAATAAAAAGTGATCAGAAAAATCGCGAATATTTTTTTCATTTTATTTTAAAAGGAGGATGTGAAATTAAGTTAAAATGATTTCAGATTCAATACTTGTGGGATTTGTTTTATTGTGATTGTCACTTCGAGCGGTCCCGATAGCTATCGGGAGAGACAATGCTATTATTGAGCAGAGTGCTAATAAGGAACCTGTTCTCGACTCCGCTCGAACTGACAAGGTTTTTGGTTTGCTCGAACTGACACTTTACAATGATTGTCCTGTCGAGCGGAGTCGAGACAATGATTGTTATGAGCAAAGTGCTAATAAGGAACCTGTTCTCGACTCCGCTCGAACTGACAAGTTACAATGCTTGTCCTGTCGAGCGGAGTCGAGACAATGCTATTATTGAGCATTGTGCTA
>CAIUEQ010000270.1 GCA_903898215.1 uncultured Bacteroidota bacterium
AATTCATCGTGTAATAAATTTTAAGCTAAGGTTTGTTGCTTTATGAAACTCTTTATCAGCTGTTACTAAAGTTGAATTGGTTAGCACAGCAGTTGCGGCAATTATGGAATCGGCTATTTTAAGATTATAAAGTTTACTTATTTCAATTGAATGATAAATTAGTTTTTTGTTTTCAAGAACAGAAAGATTTACGACTTCAATTTCATCGCAGAACTCTTTAAAAAGAGTTTCTTCTTCTAATGTTAGTTTTTTAAATGAAAGGTATTCTAACACACTGATTACTGAAATAATGACGTGATTTTTTTTTACAAGATTTGAAATTTCAGAATCACCTTTGAAGAAAAAAATAATAGCATTTGTATCAAGAACAATTCTATTTCCAGTCATCGCGAAGTCTTTTCTGATAAGCTACCGGATCTTCATCAAAAGTTTTCAATGTTCCGGAAAATCTTGATAAATCATATTTTTTCGAATCAGAAAATTCTGTTTTATCAACCACTAAAACAATCTCTGCATCGCATTCGGCTAAATGCGTGTTTACATCTAATTTAATTTTTCCGTCTTTGCCAATATGAATCTTTTTCCGAAGTACTTCCATAAAACGAATTTAATTAATTTTAGATTGTTTTTCATCAAATGCTTTCTTGCCTTTATCTAAAAAGTCAACAAAAATTTGCTCATCGGTATTGAAAAAATTTGGGCCTGATAATTTATTTTCATCTGCATCAATCACTACATATTGTGGCTGTGCCGAGAAATTATATTTACTGATTTGTAAATCCTGATTTTGCTCTCCAATTGTTTTCTTCACTTTCCCATCACGTGGCGAAGTATACCAATCGGCTTGAGGCAATTCTTTTCTTTCATCTGCATATAAACTCACAATGATAAAATCATTTTGCAAACGCTTTAACACTTCCGGTTTTGCCCAAACATATTCTTCCATCTTTCTGCAATTTACACAAGCATGTCCGGTAAAATCGATGAAGATTGGTTTATGTTGTTTGCGTGATTCTTCCAATGCTTGTTTGTAATCGAAATAACCTGTTAATCCGTGAGGAAGTTCGAGGAAGTCGGAGTGTTTGATGTTTGATGATTTGATGATTTGATTTGTCTCGACACCGCTCGACTTGATATTTGCGCCTAAAATAAAATCTTGTGTGTGCATTGGTGGAAGCAATCCCGACAAGGCTTTAAGAGGTGCACCAAATAATCCGGGAATCATATATACGCCAAATACAAAAGCAATTACCGCCATTCCAAAACGAGGAACACCAACATAAGGCATATCGCTATCGTGACTGAATTTTAATTTTCCTAACAAATACATTCCAAGTAAAAATGCCAGTACAATCCAAATTGCTAAATACACTTCACGATCTAAAATTCGCCAGTGATAAACAACATCGGCAATCGATAAAAATTTAAATGCAAAACCTACTTCGATAAATCCTAAAACAACTTTTACAGAATTTAACCAACCACCAGATTTTGGAAGATTATGCATCCATGAAGGGAACATGGCAAACAATGTAAACGGCAATGCAAGTCCGGCCCCAAAAGCTGCCATGCCAAGTAATGGTTTTACAAAATGTCCGCCAACTGCTTCAATCAATAAACTTCCAACTATTGGTCCTGTGCAAGAAAAGGAAACAAGCACTAAAGTAAATGCCATGAAAAATATTCCTGCAAAACTTCCCATGCTACTTTTCGAATCAATTTTATTTACTAATTGATGAGGTAAAGTAATTTCAAACATTCCTAAAAATGATGCACCGAAAACTAAAAATATCACGAAGAATAAAACGTTTGGCAACCAATGTGTGCTAAGCCAATTTCCAAAATCAGGACCCAATCCGAAGAAAGCAAATACCAATCCTAATGAAGCATAAATGGCAACGATGCTTAAGCCAAAAGTAAACGCTCTTTTTAAACCTTGTGAGCGTGAATCACTTTTTTTAGTGAAGAAAGAAACTGTCATCGGTAACATCGGAAACACGCAAGGAGTAAGCACTGCAATTAATCCACCAAGTAATGCGAAAATTAAAAAACCGAGGAATGACTCTTGTTTATCTGTTGATTGGTTGATTGGTTGATTGGTTGATGTTTTTATTTGTTGATTGATTGTATCAATTGTTTTTGTTTGAGAATTAGTATCTGTTTTTGCTGAATCTAAAACTGGTTGCGTTGAACCGCTAACTGATAACACATTACCGATAACCGTTATCCCCTTCACCTCAAACTCCTGGTCAAATGGAGGCATACATACACCGGTAACTTCAGAGCATTCCTGAAAATATCTTGAACCTTTAATTACAGGTTTATCGGAAAGGATTTTTACTTTTTGAGTAAATATTGCTTTCTTAGTGAATGTTGAAACGTTTCCTTTCCAAATGTCTTCGTAATGTGGTTTGGAGCCAATAGGTTTTAATTTTCCAACCAGTTCATAACTTTTATCTTTTTTGAAAGTAAAGTCGGCAGCTATTGGTCCAAGGTTTGGATCAAAATCGTTGGAATACATGTACCAATCTTTTTCAATTTCACTGGTAAAAGTGATGGTAATTTCATCGCCAACTTTCACCTCTTTTTTATCAAGAGCGATTTTCCATTCAGGAGTTTTTTTAAGAACAGAAGGCTCTTGAGCAAATGAAGATTTCCCAAAAGAGAAAATAACAAAAAACAGTATACACGAAAAATAAAAGGATTTGGTCATTGTCGTACTTTAATAATGTACTGACAAATTTAGAATTTAATATGACATAGGAAACTAAAGTAGCAGAAACTATTCTTCTGTAGCGTTGGAAGTATGTTGTTCCTCGGGAATACGAGAACGTTCTTTAAATTTTTTATAGATAAATTTTATGCTTTTATCGATGCCAACTATGAGCAAAACAACGATGATAAAAGAACCATAAATATAAAGCAACTCATAAGATGAATTTAAACTATTCGCCATCAATACTTCAGAAAAGAGCAAGAAAATAAAAGTTAATGTTCTCATTGTTTTATGATTTAAGAGTTATTCAAAAGTTTCCCCGGGCCATTGTTCATTAAATATTTCATCTTTTTCTTTTGCCTTTTTTCGAATTATTTTTATTCCTTTATCAATGCCAATCACTAGTAAAACAATAGCAATAAACGAAATGTAGAGGTAGGAGAGTTCGGTGTTTAAACCCGAATTGAAGGCATTTGCAATATTTGCCAGCAATAAAAACATCATCAATAATTTTTTCATAACGGTTAATCTTTAAGAGTGAAAAACGCGATTAATTTTTGAGTTTGTTGTTTGGTATTTGTTTTATAAAAGTAATTTTTTTTTGAATAATATTATATACAGTTTTTATTTAAAGTCAGAATGTTGTGAATTGAAAAGCAAATTCAAACTGATGGGCTTTAGTATTTTCGCCTTATGAAGAAATTACTGTTTACCTTTTGGTGTTTGGTGTTCGGTGTTAATATTTTTGCGCAACCTACTCCAACTATTGACTTTCCTTTTAAAATGACGGTTGAGCAATATGTAGAAAAATATGCTCCTATTGCTGTTGAAGAAATGTATAAAAATCATATTCCTGCCAGTATCACCATTGCGCAAGGATTATTAGAGTCAGGAAATGGAAATAGCCGACTGGCATTAATTGGTAACAATCACTTCGGAATAAAATGCAAAGCTGATTGGGTTGGTGAAACAATTAAAGAAGATGATGATGCACCACAAGAATGTTTCAGAAAATATAAAGTTGCCTTAGATTCTTATCGCGACCATTCTGATTTTTTAATGCACGGAACTCGTTATGCATTTTTGTTTGATCTTGATGAGAAAGATTATAAAAGCTGGGCAAAAGGTTTGAAAAAAGCAGGCTATGCAACAAATCCAAAATATCCTGAACTGCTCATTACAACAATCGAAAAAAATAACCTGGCTCATTTTGATTCCCTCAAACCTGGACAAAAAGAGGAGAAGATTATTGTAGAAGAAAAGAAAATTATAATCGCATCACAAAGAAATATTACCGTAAATGGTGTTCCCGGAATTGTTGCAAAATCTGATGAAAGTTACGCTCAAATAGCGATTGAAAATGAAATGCGTGTTTGGCAAATTTATAAATACAATGACCTTTCAAAAGATGCACAAATTCATAAAGGAGATACCATTTATTTAAAACCTAAAAATTATAAAGCCGAGCAAGAGTTTTATATTGTAAAGGGAAACGAAAGCATGCAACTCATCTCTCAACGTTTTGCCATAAAACTAAGCAAGCTCTATCATAAAAATTTAATGAACGAAGGTGATGAACCTGCAATTGGTGAAACTGTTTTTTTAAGAGATAAAAGAAAAGATTCTATCAAACTTAAAGCAATGGAAAGGCTTGCTATTTCTGCTGATTCAACCTATAATAATATTGTATATGATGATCCTAAAAAAAATATTGAAACCCAAAATCCTGTTTTACCCGAAGAAAAATTTGTAATCAATATTCCGGATAATAAAAACGATATGGCATTTTTTCATACCGTTCAAAAAGGGGAAACACTTTTTATGATTGCTAAAAAATACAATGTTCAAGTTGAAGGAATTAAAGAATTAAATAAACTTCGTGACAACAATATCAAGTTAGGAATGGATTTAATTATCAATCCAAATCAACCACCGGTGAGCGAAAAAGAAGAAGCTGTTGTTCCCGGTTATCATGTTGTAAAACAAGGTGAAACTTTATATTCTATCGCTCGCATTTATAATAGTACCGTTCTTGAGATAAAAGCACTAAACGATATGCAGAGCGATACACTTAAAATTGGGGAAGAGTTGGTTGTAGTGCCTTTAAATGGTGAAAAAATTAAAGATTCTACTGCAGTAAATGGAAAAGATAATGAACCCATTTTTCATATCGTGAAAGAAAAGGAAACCATGTATTCAATTGGAAGAAAATACAATGTTAGCCAGGAGCAAATTCGGAATCTTAATCATATGCTCGATAATAATTTAAAAGTAGATCAGCGGTTGAGGATAAGATAAAATGAAAAAAAAACTCACGCATCCGCTTGGAATTTTTATCATCTTTATTCATGCTTTATATTTTTTAATAGCCTGTAAAATCGGTTCCATTTATTTAGTTGATTCATACGGTTATTTAAATCAGGCGAAAAATATTTTACTTCATCAGAGTTGGTATGCAGAAGATTGGAATGCTCCTGTATTAATAGATTATTTCACCATACGGCCACCACTTTACGCGTTTTTTATTGTTGCTGTTCAGAGCATTTTTCATTCAGATATTTTTGTAATTGCTGCTCAAAATCTATTGAGTGTTTTTAATATTTTTTTACTTTGGAAGTTGCTCGATAAATTTGAGATTACTCAAAAAAATATCAATATTTCAATCACTCTTGCTTTGTTGTTTTTCCCTTCTCAATTCATCCATGCAAATTTTATTATGACAGAAATGTTATTTCAAACTTTAATGATGGGTGTGTTTTATTTTTCGGTTAAAACAATTCAATCACCAAATTTTAAAAGTGTTTTTATTATTTGTTTTTTGCTGAGTTTAGCAATGTTAACCAAACCGGTAATCTTTTTATTTGGAATAGTTTTATTCGTTTTTTTTGTTGTGATATTTTGGAAGAAAAATAAAAAAATGTTGATCTCGTTTTTATTGCTTCCATTTACTTATCATTTATTATGCCTGCAAAATCAACACACAACAGACTTTTATCATTATTCATCGATAAAAGTTATGGCTGATATCAGAGTAAATGCTCGATATATTCTTGCACAAAAATATGGTGCTGATAGTGCTTCAAATTTTGCAACTCAAGTTTTTAAAGAGGCAGATGCAAAGCCGGATTATGAAAGTCGTTACCAATATATTGCTGAAAGATGTAAGGAAGTTTACCTACAGAATAAAACAACTTTTGTATTACTTTATCTTAAAGGAATAGCATCAACATTACTTGATCCCGGAAGGTTTGATCTTGCAGTTTTTTTTGGCTTGCAGGATAATACCACAGTTGGTTTTTTACATCGATACCATACAGAAGGAATCAAAGCTATTCCTGATATTTTAAATAATCAACCGATACTTTTATTGGCATTTTTATTTTTCATTTTGCTATGGAATATTTTAGGTTGTATTGCATTTTGTGTATTTATTTTCGACAAAAAAAATGATTTGGTATTGAGGATTCTTGTATTGTTATTTGTTGGATATATCGTTACTGCAACAGGAATTTCAGGACTTTGCCGCTATCGTGTGCCGGTATTTCCTGAATTAGTTTTTGCCCTTACATTTGCCTTACCACAACTTTTTGATTTTGCTAAAAGAAAAATCTCTCATGCTTGATTTACCTTTTGAACCTCCTATACAAAAAATTGAACATCCTTTATTTTTAGAAAAAAATATTGAAGTATCTATTAAAAGAGATGACCTCATTCACCCTTTTGTTTCAGGCAATAAATGGAGAAAACTGAAATATGTTTTTCGGTTTGCACAAGAAACTAATATCAAACATTTAATAAGTTTTGGAGGTGCATACTCTAATCATTTATTGGCTTTGGCTTGTGCCGGTGCGATGTGTGGTTTTAAAACTTCGGCATTTGTAAGAGGCGAGGAAGTTAAAAATCATATGTTGTTTTTATGTAAGATATGGGGAATGGAATTGCATTTTGTGAGCAGGGAAGCCTATCGGAATAAAAGAAAATTATTTGACGATAAATTTTCAGAAGATAAAACTACGATGTTTATTGATGAAGGTGGCAGAGGTGAATTGGCAATGAAAGGATGTGAAGAAATTTTAGATTCAATGGACCAAGATTTTACACATGCGATATGTGCGGTTGGCACAGGCACAACACTTGCAGGTATTGCCAAACGTGCTGCCGAGCTTAATATGAATGCTGAAGGCATTTGTGTGTTAAAAGGTGCTGAATTGATCGACAACGATGTAAAACAACTTGCTCCCGATTTACATAATTGGAATATTCATCACAATTTTCATCGTGGTGGTTATGCAAAAACTGATGAGGAGTTGATGGAATTTATTAAAACAATTGCAAGTTCAACCGGTATTTTACTTGATCAGGTTTATACGGGAAAAATGATGATGGCAGTTTTTGAACTAGCCAAACAAGATTATTTTAAGCCCAAATCAAAATTATTGCTCGTTCATACCGGAGGCTTGCTTGGACTTTTAAGTCAATAATAAATGTGATAGGTACACATAAATTAATCTTACAACTTTAATTGAATGGAGTTTTTTGTTCAGGAAAATTATTTGAAAAATTTTGACGTAAGGGAATAACAAAAAAAGGCTTTCGATGATGAAAGCCTTTTTTAAAGAATATTATTAATAAAAATTATTTAGTCTTTTTCTTAGGTGCAGTTTTTCTGGAAACTTTTTTAGGAGCAACCTCTTTACCAATATTATTTACTGCTTTAGCCAATTTCGATTTCTGGTTGGCAGCCTTTTTCTTGTGAATCACGTTTTTCTTTGCAAGCTTATCAAGCATTGAAGATACCTTTTGAAGCAGTGTGGTAGCCTCAGCCTTATCAGTTGTTAATTTTAGGTTTTTAATGTTTGTACGCGTTGTTTTAGCCTGATATCTGTTTCTCAAACGCTTTGTTGCACTGTTCTTAATACGCTTCTTTGCTGATTTATGGTTTGCCATTTTATTCTGTTTATTATTAAAAAAGGACTGCAAATATATCCCTTTGAATTTAAAATCAAACTTTTAAGAAAATTTAACCGTTAAACTGCAAAACTCTCACCGCAACTGCACGTGCGCGTTGCGTTTGGATTGATGAAATTAAATCCTTTGCCATTTAGTCCGTCAGAAAAATCCAGTTCAGTGCCAAAAAGGTATAAAATACTACGTTTGTCGATTACCACTCTCACCCCATTTTGATCAATCACCTCATCTCCATCTTTAATGGTATTATCAAAATCGAGTTTGTAAGATAAGCCTGAACAACCACCACTATCAACGCCTACACGTAAAAAATAATCTTCTGTATAATTCGATTCTTTGGTTAATTCAAGAATTCTGGTTTTTGCTTTTTCGCTTACTGTAATCATAATTTTATTTTGCTTTTCAAATGTAATAGAATCCTTTCAGAGTACATAATTGACTATTATTAAAAGGACAACTTATATATGATAATCACAATTTGGAGGATTTTGTTTTAAAAAAATATTTTTTTAAAGAATACTTTTGTGCTTAATGATACCTCAGGTTAAAACAATTTGTATTGCCGGTGCTGGCACAATGGGTGCCGGGATAGCACAGTTTGTAGCTCAGGCAGGATATTCAACCATCCTTTTTGATATTGATACAGCCATGCTTCAAAAGGCAAGTGCTGCCATTGAAAAAAGTTTAGAAACATTATTGACCAAGCAAAAAATATCTGCAACACAGAAGTTAGAAACGCTTAAAAATATTTCCTATACCCATAAAATTGAGGAACTTAAAGGGGAATTGATCATTGAAGCTATTGTCGAGAAATTGTCAATTAAACAGGAATTCTTTAATAAGGTTGCTGCCAATAACAGTGAACAAACAATTATTGCCAGCAATACTTCATCTATTCCGATCACTCAAATTGCCGCCAATATATCTCATCCTCATCGCGTGTTGGGAATTCATTTTTTTAATCCTGCCCCTGTGATGAAATTGGTAGAGATTATTTCTGGTGTTGAAACAAACCAAACCATTGCCAATTTCTGTAAAGAATTAATTCAAGGAATGGGAAAAACTTGTGTGATGGCAGCCGATTCTCCGGGTTTTATCGTTAACAGAGTAGCACGTCATTTTTATGTTGAGGGACTAAAAATTGCAGAAGAAAATATTGCGGATATTGAAACCATTGACGCATTAATGGAAAACTCAGGGTTTAAAATGGGGCCATTTAAACTAATGGATCTTATTGGTGTAGATACCAATTTCTCGGTTACAAATTCTATCTACAATTTATTTCATCAAGATGGGAAATTTAGGCCAAGCAGGATGCAACAACAAAAAGTTGATGCGGGACATTTTGGACGAAAAACTAAAAAGGGATTTTATACTTATGAATAAAATATTCGTATTCTTTTGCATAACAGGATTTTTTTTGTCGTGCAGCAAATCAAGTAATACATCTACTGCGGGCACTGATTTTTTTCTGCCCGTTACTGTAAATGTGAAAATACTTTTAACCGACCCGCGTTACATTCAACTTGCACAAATGCAAGGTTGGGTTTATGAGCCAAATGTTGGAAACCAAGGTAAAGGCATTGTTATTTACCATACGATAAATGATGTTTTTGTTGCCTTCGACAGAACTTGTCCGGTTACACCAACTCAAGATTGTGCTTTTGTTAGTATGGATAGTTCAGGTACTTTTTATAAATGTTCGCAATACATAAATTCTGGTAAAACATGTACAACCGGAGGTTTCTGTAATTCAAAATTTTTACCTGATAATGGATTTCCAATAAGCGGTACCGCAAAAGTTCCTCTCAAGCAATATGTTGTAAAATCAGACGGTACCTACCTCTATATTACAAATACGCCTTAAGAAATCTCCACCCAAACCGGGCAATGATCGCTATGAACAATATCGGCATGAATTCCTGAGGCAATCAATTTTTCTCCTAAATTTTCATGAACCATACAATAATCAATACGCCATCCTTTGTTTCGTTCACGTGAGTTTTGTCTGAAAGTCCACCAACTATATTGATGTGGTCCGGGATTAAATCTTCTAAAAGAATCGATGAAACCTGAATCTAAAAAACTGCTTAGCCAATCACGTTCTTCAGGTAAAAATCCTGAACTGTTTTTATTACTTATCGGATCATGAATATCAATGGCTTGGTGACAAATATTATAATCACCACAAATAATTAATTGCTGTTTTTGCAGCTTTAGTTTATTGATGTATTGATGAAAATGATCAAGCCAAACCATTTTATAGGATTGCCGTTCATCACCACTTGAACCTGAAGGAATATACACACTGATCACCGAAACATTTCCAAAATCAGCTCTGATAATTCTTCCCTCATTATCAAAATTTTCATTTCCAAAACCATATTCAACAAGGTCAGGTTTAAGTTTTGAAAAAATTGCCACACCACTGTATCCTTTTTTATGTGCCGAAAACCAATAATGATTGTAACCAAGTAATTCGAATGGTTTTGTATCAACTTGCGATTGTTCGGCTTTAGTTTCCTGGAAACAATAAACATCGGCTTTACGTTGTTCCATCCAGTTTAGCAGACCTTTACTTATTGCTGCACGAATCCCATTAACATTATATGATACAATTTGCATTTGAAAGTTTTTATGTAACGAAGTAATAACAAATGTTTGATGTTTAAAGTTTGATGTTTCAACAAATTTTCGTGTAAAAAAAATCTTTCATGATTGATTTAATAGTGCATTTTTGCCGCACGATGCTATATGTAAAAAAATCAAAATTGCCCAATGCCGGAAAAGGATTATTAACAACTTCAGAAATAAAAAAAGGAGAAGTGGTTTGTGAATATGAAGGCGAGAAAATTACCTGGAAAGAATGTTTGAAACGAAATGAAAGTCAAGATGGTTTTGGAGCATATTACTTTTTTGTGAACAGTAAAAATTGTGTGGATGCACAATATTCTGTTTGGGCGCTTGCACGCTATGCCAATGATGCTGCAGGTTTTGGAAGAGTTAAAGGGTTAACTAATAATTGTAAATACGAAGTAATAAAAGGCAAACCCTATATTGTAGCTACCAGAAATTTAAAAGCGGGTGATGAAGTATTTGTTAGTTATGGCAAAGAATATTGGAATGCCATAAAAGATATTTTTGAAAAGGAAAAAGCAAAAAATGGAAAAGCTAAAAAGTAAACCGCAATCCAACATTTACTCCAAATGTTCTGACTCTGTGATACGAGTTTAAATAGGTTAATCTGTGGTAAGCACCAATGGTAATAAATTTAAAAATATTTTCGATACCATATCCAACTTCAACATAAGGTTCGTTCCCAAAAAAGGTAATTGGTTCAATAGGTTTTCCATCTTTGTTCAATGTAGGTATTAATGCTTTGTTATCATTACTTAAATTTCCATAAGTGGTTTTTATCAATGCAAAATTTCTCCACTTCCAGTTTTTTATTACAGGAATTCTGTTAAAAATTAATCCTTCCATATGTTGTACATAGCTTGCATAAACATACTCATCGGCAAGAAATTCATACAGGTTCATCAAACTAAAATTATTATCACTATATAAAAAAGTTTGATTGCCTGCAGGTACATATAACATTGGATATGGAAGTGTGCCAAATATTTTTCCTGCAGTAATATTATAATCAGCACTACCCAAAAATCCGGTTGAAATATGTTGATTTACGTTTAGTTGAATTTTATCGTAATCATAACTTCCATTTAAAATTCCTTTAAAACCTCGTGAATATGAAATTGAAATTATCGGAGCTTTTGCACGCATTAAGCGGGTTCGCTCAATTCCGCGAACTACCATTAATTCTTTAAATGCAAATCGTGCTTCAATAGTTGCTGCGGTATAAGTAAAATTTTGGTCGAGATCTTCGAGAGTTCCGGAAATGTGTCTATTGTTTTTATATGCAAAAAGAAACATCGGTTCGAAAGAAGTATTTTGCAAAATAGCATGAAATGTCCAATCGCGTTTTGGTTGAGTAACAAAATTTATTCTTGTATCAATTGTTCTGTTAATTCTTGCTCGGGGAGAAAGAAAACTAAAAGCTGCAAAAACATTTGAAGAAGCACTTTTTTGAATAAAGCTTCCGGAGTTATCGGTAACACCTAAAATTTCGTAATCGTCTTTAAAAGATGCTCCAATGGTGGTCCACTTTTTTTTCGAGATAATATAATCACCACCTAAGCTATATTTTATTTTTTCGTCTTTTGTACCGTAAGCAATATGTCCTCGAAGTTGAAATTTTTCAGAGAAGAACTGATTAGTTTTACAGCCCAATTGAAAGCGGAAATCTTCAACATTATTATATCCCATTAAAAAAACATATGGGCCCCAATCAATTTTTCCAACACGATAATATCCTTCTAAAACCAAACGAATAATATCGGTATAGCTTTTTACGATTGGAACATTTTTAACAGAATCGATCATGTTAAACATTTGTGTTTCAACTTTTGAAAAAGGCTCCTTTCTAACAATTTTCCAAAATGAAGAATCTTTTTCCGAAGCATCACTTTCATGTTCAAAAGGAGTATCAAAAAAAACAGCTTCTTTTTGGTTATTTACTTCAAGCGCTGAATTAGATCGATACAATTTTGCAATAAATCCACTCGAGTTTTTTGTTAATTCAGCTACATCAAAAATCATTCTAACTTTAACTGGAATCCATGCACCTTGAGAAGTTTGAGTCATTTCCTGTTGAATTTTCATTCGGTCAACAAAGTTCACGTTGGCATTAGGTGAAAGTTCAACATCAATTCTTTTAATGGCAAAAGTTGAATCGGTAATCCACATTGTTCCCAAAAAACCAAGATCTTCTTCACGTCTTAAATTCAGTTTTATTTTATAGCATTTGATTCCATCAATGTAAAGCGAATCAGTTAATGTATAAATATAATAACTCATGCTTCCGGTTGCAATTGGTGAGATAAAATCTTTGCCTAAAATGCGCAACCAATTATTACAAAAATTAAATTGCATTGCAGTTGCTCCAAGCAAGTCGATTACGTAACTGCCTTGATTAACGCCAATTCCGGAGATATTGCTTCCTTTAACAATTTCCTTATTTTTTGATGGAGAAGTTGATTGAAAATATCTAGAATAACTTTCGCTGATAAAAAGTGGAAGAATATATTTTCCTTCTTCATTTTTCATTTGACTTGTTGTGTCTAACAATTTTTTCAGAGGTTTGAACACTAAACTATTTTTCATTTTCTCTGAAATATTATTCATCGAAACATCAATTTTATTATAGCTGTCAAATTCATATTCACTTAAATTTTCGAGATTATTTACACTTCGCATTTGTTGTGCTTTGCGAATGATTTTTATAGCAGGATTTTCTCCGGGATGAACTACAAATTCCTGAAGAGCTCTGGACTGACTTTGTAATTCGATGACGAGATGTTGTTTTTGTCCGGGTTTAATTTTTCTCTTTTCAGTTTTATAACCGATATATGAAAAAATCAAACTGTCGGAAGTTGAGGTCGATTTGATTGTAAAATTTCCTTCGAAGTCGGAAGTTGTTCCGGTTTTTGTTCCTTTAAAACCAATGCTCACAAAAGGCAATGCATTGTTGGTGCCTTTCTCCAAAATTCTTCCTGATACAATTGTTTCTATTTGAGAATATACGCAAGTATTCAGTAACAATAAAATGAGAAGGGTATAAAAACGCATTTGTTTATTTTAGCAACTTTACGGTCATTCTGATATCTTTAAATGGCCTGTTATTTTGATCAACGGTATTTGCTGCAATTGAATCAATAACATAAAGCCCCTCAATCACTTCACCAAAAACAGTATAGTTCATATCTAAGTGAGGAGCTCCTCCAACTGTTGCATAGGTGTTAAGTTGGGATGGGGTATAATAGTATTCAATTTTTTTATAGAGCTCATCAACTTTTGGCTGCAGCCCGAGCATATAATTATGAAGGCCATCTTTATCGCCCCGTATTTTAAAATCATCAATTTTTGCCTTAACCGAATCTGAGTGGGTGACATCCTGTAAAAGTTTTGTTTTTGCCTGGAAGTTTACGCTATTTCTAAAATTGGTAAGGTCGGTCATCGGAAATTTTCTACCTTGTACAATATAGAACTGACAGCCGCTAGATTCCTTTAAAGGATTATCAGTTCTTGCTGCAGCAAGTGCTCCTCTTTTATGAATAAGGTTAGGGTTAAACTCAGGTTGGATCTGATATCCAACTTCACCATTTCCAAGTATCACATCGGCAGGAGCATTTTTTGAAACAGGATCTCCACCCTGAATCATGAATTCACGAATTACACGATGAAAAAGCAAACTATCGTAGAATCCTTGCTTCACAAGTTTAATAAAATTATCGCGGTGATAAGGAGTTTCGTTGTATAAACGAATCACTATTCTTCCGTATTGAGTTTGCATCTCAACCAATTGGTCTTTTGGAGGAGCAGGAATTTTAGTTTCTGTTTTTGATTTTGCCGGAGCTTTAGCTTTAGGTTTTGGCTGCTGCGCACTGATGAAAATTATAGACAAAATAAATGCGGCAATAAAATTTTTTGAAATGAGCTTTTTCATGTTTTTGTTATTTTAATTTTCAACTGAAGTAGAGATCAAATTTTGAGATATTTACTTCACTTAGTTAAGTTTCTTTTGTTTCAAATTAATCAATCAAACCCGACTCTTCAAAATATTGAACGATTAATTTTTTTAAAATATTTTCTTGATCTGAAAGGTCGGCATAAGGCGGGTTGCGAATAAGTTTATAATGTGGCCAACCTTCTTCATCATTTTTTTCAAATTCATAATAGCCATCATAACTTAACAATTTACAAGTTGCGATATGCATCAAATCTGTTTTTTCTTCTTTTGAAAATTCGCGGGTAACACCTAATTCGCGAACACCTATCAAAAAAATGATGGCATTCATATCAGGTTTTTTATCAAATACTTTTTTTAAACTGAATATGATCTTATACCACTGCAATTTGGTGTGTTCGGCTAAAACAAAATTATTTTCTGGATTCATCGCAGCGAAAATGTTCTTTAACTTTCAAATTAAAAAGCTAATTCATGTAATTCTGTTATTAACAAAAGGAAAAATCTGGTAGCTGATTTGATTTCATTTGAATCTTTCCAGCAAAAATTACCTCATTCGAATTAGCCACAGATTGCACAGATTGTTTATGAGTTTTTTTTATAAAATCTGTGCAATCTGTGGCATTTTATTTTGTAAGTAATGCAGAGCACTATGAATTAAAAATATTCGCTATACTTAAAAAGTATTTTTTTTAAATTTCTTTCCTCAACCGGGCAACCGGAATATTTAATTGTTCGCGGTATTTGGCAACAGTTCTACGAGCTATGGTATATCCTTTTTCTTTGAGTATCTCCATCAGTTTTTCATCAGGAAGTGGTTTGTGTTTGTCTTCGTCTTCGATGGCATTTTTTAATATTTTTTTCACTTCACGGCTCGAAACCTCTTCGCCATCTTCGGTTTGAATGCCTTCGCTAAAAAAGAATTTTAAAGGCACAACACCAAAATCTGTTTGTACATATTTGCTGTTTGCTACACGCGAAATTGTAGAAATATCCATTCCGATTTCTTCTGCTATATCTTTTAAAATCATCGGACGCATTTTCGTTTCATCACCTTCTTCAAAATAGGCATATTGTTTTTTTAATATGGCATTCATGGTAAGTAGCAAAGTGTTTTGACGTTGTTTTATCGACTCGATGAACCATTTTGCCCCATCTAGTTTCTGCTTGATAAACTGTACTGTTTCTTTAAGATTTTTACTTGGCTTATTGGTGCTATCATAACCTTTTAGCGTTTCCATATAAGAACGACTAATGCGTAAATCGGGCGCATTGCGTGAGTTAAGTTGGATTTTAAGTTTACCGTTCTCTTCAAATAAAATAAAATCTGGAGTGATATATTGAGGACGTGACACACTCATTGATTCTCCCGGTTTTGGGTTAAGATGAGTGATAACATGAATAACATCCTTCAGTTCAGTATCATTTATTTTTAATTGTTTACATAATTTATCATAGTGCTTTTTCGAAAAATCATCGAAGAAATTCTTCAATATTTCTTTTGCTAAAAGCACGTTTTTATTTTGCTGATCTTTTCTTCTTAACTGAAGCAGTAAACATTCCTGCAAAGATGTTGCAGCAATTCCTGCAGGATCAAGTGCCTGTATTTTGTGCAGGCAGGCAGTCATTTCTTCAATGGATGCTTCAATGTTTTGAGAGAATGCAAGGTCGTTAATGATGGCATCCAAAGATCTTCTTAAGTAACCGTCATCATCAATTGTACCTATAATTTGATTGCCGATAATTTCTTCACGTTCATCTTTTGCGATTGCGTCAAATTGTTCGATCAAGGCATCATGAAATGAACTTGTTTCAGCAAGCGGCATTTCTTTTTTTTCTTCATCCGGACCTTCATCACTCAAATGGAAACCATCCGAATCATAATCATCATTCACATATTCTTTAATATCGATAGAGTCGTCTGTTAAATAATCTTCTACCGAAACATTTTCATCATCAGTTTCCTTTTCAACTTCAGCTTCGGGCTCTTCAATGGTATCTTTTTCTTTTGTGTTATCGCCAACAATTTCTTCGTCAGCATCAGCATCATTTCCCGAAACCAATGCAGGATTTTCCATCAACTCTTCATCCACACGTTGCTGTAAGTCGGTGGTGTTAAGCTGAAGCAGTTTGATAAACTGAATCTGTTGCGGAGTAAGCCGCATTAATTGTTTTTGTTGAAGTCCTTGTTTAAGCATAGAGTTTAAATTTCATCAAATCGAATATGCTTTAAATATTGACTTGTCTTTGATAGTTCAAATTCTGAAGCGTCAAATATTTTAGATTCTAAGTTTTTTCTAACTATTACTGTCAAATCGTAAATCAGATTTGGGATATCGTTTCTTATTATTTCAAAAGTGATAAATTTATCTATACCGGTATAATCATGCACAATTCTATTTCTGAAGTCCTTGATTTTTTCCCAATCGAGGTTTTTATTTTCAGATTTTACATCATCACTTAATTTATTGATCTGCTCACCAATTTGTGCGAGTAAAGTGAGGCAAGCATTAAATTCTCTTTGGTCATTTAAATCAAAAAACACTAAAGGTTCAGTAATTTCACCACTGTAGACCTTTATTTTTTCAGACGCTTCAATCATTCGAAGCAAATAAAGCATATCATTTTTAGGAAGCTTCTGCATATTTTAGGTCTTTCATTGCTCTATATAGAATAACAGGTTCAGCATATTTTTTTTGCATAATATCAAACCTGTTTCCTGTTTTTGTTTCGAGAAAAATTTTCAATTCAAGAAGTTTTTTGAAATCAATATCATCATCAATCATTAAATCAATATCGTTGAATTTTTCACCTCGCGCAAAAGACCCAAACACGCCAATTTTTTTTAAATTGAACCGTTCCAAAATACTTTCATCGTTTATAAAAGTAAACAAATCTTGAGTTGTTCTCAACTGAATCATGCAACAAATGTAAGAATGTTATGTTAATTCTACGAATTACGAATCTGAACGAATTACGAAAAGTGCTTATCACAAAACAAAATTTATTTCATTCTTAAATTCGACTATTCGTAATTCGTAGATGTTAGCAGCAGCCTAACAAATGCATTGTTATAGCAGCAAGCAATGAACCAACAACATGATATAAAGCGTCAGTTAAAAATGCATTAAGCGGTTTCATCTGATAAAGATATGCCAAAGAAATACTTGTTGCCGCAATCATTCCTACTAAAAATCCAATTTTTAAGCAATGAATTAAACTTGATGATTGACAGCATTCACCGGAACTTGTTGCACAACAAATCCAACAAATTGCTGCACTGAAAATAAGTGCGCATACAAACGAAAGGCCCATGGTTATTCCCATACCGGTTTCTTTCATTTTTTCTGGATCTCTCACAATCCCATGGCTTTTCATCCAAGCATTTCCAAATGTTTTGGGGTTGAACCACAAAGCACCTAATGCAAAATAAACAATGGCGGCTACTATTATTTGCCACCAGCAATGTAGAATGACTATCATAATTATTTTTCTTATGGTTAGTAAATCAAAGATAAAAATTATTTGATATGCGTTAGAAAAATTGTTTGTGTGCTAAAGTTGAAAAAAATCTGTGGCAACTTTTTTCTCGCAGAGGTTCGCAGATAAAAAAACGCAGAGGGGCACAAACAGTTCAACAACTAAACTTTCAAACACCAAACCTCAAACTTCGTTTTTCCCGTTTGCCATAAACAACATATTCGCTTAT
>CAIUEQ010000271.1 GCA_903898215.1 uncultured Bacteroidota bacterium
CTGATTTGGTGTTAATTTTTTGTTCTGATTGATAGGATCTTTAGGAAATAATAACGTGTCTCTTTTAACCAAATTGCTATAAAAACCTGAAGTAAATATCAAACCTGCTTGTCCAATTCTGCTGCCAATATTTCCAACAGATTTTTTCAATAAAATCGTATCAGTTGCTGCATCTGTTAAATCGAATTCAAGATTATCCAAAGGTGCTTGATAAGCATATGGTGAGTGGAAAGTTCCATAAGCATCATTCTTAGAAATAAACATGACAGTATTATTTGTAAGCATTGTTGTTTTCATCAAATCAGGAGAACCATGGTGATACATCAAATCAACATTTGGATGATTTCCATTTACAACAATATTTGAAGTGTCTCTTGCTCCGGTTTGAGTATATACAGTAAATGCAGTGCTTGCTCCATTAGGATTAGCAGGAAAATTTGAAGGGGTTTTTAAACCAGAGATAACTTTATAATATCCTATGCCTGATGTTAAAACTTGTGAGCTTGTAAAAATTGCTTGTGAAATGTTTGTGCTATTTTTGGGAGCAACTGCAATTGCATAAGGAACTGATGCATTTACACTCATAAAAGTGGTCGCTTTTCTAAATCCTAATCCTGCAAATTTCAACTCTCCGTTTATGTAAACATCAACTGCATCAATTGCTGAATCTGGACAATTATTTATGAATTGCAATTTTGAAGTAAGCTTAGTAATTTCTGAAACTGTTCCGTTATTATATGCTATATACACTTTCATAAGCGGTGCATTAGCTTTATAGCCAACTGTATCCATTACTCCTGAAGTAAATATCACACCTGTTTTGGTTGCAAGGGTAGCACCAAAATTAAAAGTATGTACACCATAAAATTTCGAACTATCTTGATTTGTAATACTTAGTGTTGTTAAGGCTGTTGAAGTGTTGGCATAAATAAAGGATGACAAATTATTATACGCTGAATTATCTGCTAACTTAGTTTTAGGAGTTGTTAGTTGGTTAAAATCAAAAGTTGGGGCATCTGGTACACCGTTAAAAAAGACATAACCAAATTGAGAAGCTGGTGCTGATTCGCTAAACGAATTAGTTGAAGTAAATGTTAGCGAATTGTTTATTCCATCAGGGTTTGAACCATATTTTGTTGTATCAATCACACCTGAAAGTATGCCTAAATAAGTAATATTTGAATCGAAAGGCGCTTTACTTAATTGTAAAAGAGAAGAAGAAGAAGCTACACTATGTTTTAATTTAATCGAAACAATATGAGAATCTGCAGGAATAGTAAATACTGCAGAAGCACGTCTGAATGGAAGACTAGAAACATATTTTATACTGTCCAACCACAAGTCAACACTATCTATAGTAACATCAGGTGAGTTATTAATAAACTGCATTCTTGCTGTTTGAGCTGTTGCCATCGTTACTGTTGAAAGGCAAATCAGAACTAAAACATTCTTAAGGATTGAAAGAAAGGAGAACTTTTTCATTTATCTTTTTGTAATTATATATTGTTAACTGAACTTAGAATGACAAACCTAAACGAAATCGGGTAAAAACACAAAAAAGTATTTCGATAATTTCAAGTTCCTTATTTTCAGCTAAAAGTTGCATCAATAAAATATGCCTAAAAATTTTGAACAACAAAATTCTACATTTGAACACATGAGCAAGCAAAACTTTTACGAACAATTTGAAAAAGCATTTCAAAAACTTAATGAGAGTCAAAAAAAAGCTGTCAATCAAATTGATGGTCCGGTACTAGTTATTGCTGGCCCTGGAACAGGAAAGACCCAAATACTCGCAGCACGTATTGCTAATATTCTTTTACAAACTGATACTAATCCTGAAAATATTCTTTGCCTAACTTATACTGATGCCGGCACAATTGCCATGAGAAAAAGACTGCTGCAATTTATCGGTCCGGATGCTTACAAAGTTGGCATTTTTACATTTCATGCATTTTGTAATTTGGTGATACAGGATAACTTAGATCTTTTCGGATTAAGGAGTTTAGACGCTATTTCTGAACTCGAACAACTTCAATATGTACATGAAATTATTGATTCTTTTCAAAAAGACAGTCCGCTTAAACGCTACACCGGTGAGGTTTATTTCGATACCAAACGCCTATTGAATTTATATGAGGTGATGAAAAAAGAAGATTGGAATGCTGATTTTATCACCCAAAAAACCAATGAATATATTTTAAGCTTACCTGAGCGAGATATTTATATTTATAAAAAAGACAGTAAATAC
>CAIUEQ010000272.1 GCA_903898215.1 uncultured Bacteroidota bacterium
TAAAACAAGATGCTAAAGATGGAACCAATGTGATGCCTTGTATTATTGATGCTGTAGAGCAATATGCAACACTTGGCGAAATTGCTGATGTTTTCAGAAATGAGTTTGGCGAATATAGAGCATAGTAAAAATTTTGAATTCGGAATTTCGAATTGGAGATTTTTTAATTTTTTTTATCTCAAAATTGCAGTAGCAATGAAAATTGTGTTGAGAATAAAATACGACAATAATAAAATTATCGCACCTCTTCTATCAATCAAATTTGCCTTTTCTAGTTTTCCTTCTTTCAATAATTTTAGTGCGTAAACCGAAAGGGAAATGGTTGCAAAAATTGAAACAAAAGTAAATGCATGTAACGAATCAACTAACGTAAAAGTGGAAGATTCAGGCAATAATGAATCGATGATATATTTGTTACCGACAGCCGCAAATAACGCACCAACGCTAAGTCCAAAGCGTGAGTCAATATTATCAGCATGAATAAATATGCTCACATAAGTAATAAAAAATGCTACATACATTCCGAGGAAAAGTTTAAAAAATAATCCCCAGGCATTTCTGTCCAGATCAATGGAAACATCAAAAGAACCGTATTCAGAATGTGGTGAGGTTAACTCAGGATCACCGAATGCTGTCTCGTATGGTTTCATATCTGAATAAACTTTTATATTGGTAATTTCCCATCCACTAACTGTAAGTGCAGGGTCGAAATGTTTTCCAACGGTATCGGCAACAAAAATTAAATTATGTGAATCGAATTGTGAGTTTTCAATATGTATTTGCAATTGTTGGTTATCGAATGGATAATCGCGCACACCCCAAGATTCTTTCATCACACATTTCATTTTCATTAAAGTATTTACTTCACCATCTGAAGTGTCGACATTGCAATTTGAAATCTCGATGGATTTTGCATTAGTAACTTCAATGTTTTTTGCAAAGTTGAATTGAGGATTTTTGTATTTTAACCACAACCAAAATCTTACGGTATATTCCTTTTCTCTGAAATCAATATCGTGGATGCTGATAATGTATATTCCGGTTTTTACGGTATCTGGAGAATGATTTTCCTGAGCAAATATTTTTGCAGAAAATAAAGTTACGACTGAAATAAACAGAAAAATATTTTTTTTCATAACGCAAAAAAAAGGGCAAGCCTACATATCGCACCGCTACAACCAAACACCCTTGCTTCATTCCTGACCTGGGGGATTAAATGGGAGCTGGTCGTATAAGACTTACCCGGGTGCGAAAGTACATTTTTATTCATAACTGACAAACCTCATTTAAAATTGATTTACGAATGATAGATTTGCAGAATTAAGCTGTTGGCTTTTGGCTCTTAGCCTTTAGCAAAATTTGCCGGAATCCAGAAGCTAAAAACTAAAAGCAAAAAAATGCAAGAACTCATCAAAGAAATGAATCAGCACCTCTCAAAAATTTATAAAGGCGGAGGCGAAAAATCAGCAGCAAAACAAAAAGAAAAAGGAAAGATGCTTGCTCGCGAGCGTGTGGAATATTTGTTTGATAAAGATTCGCCACGAATTGAAATCGGTGCGTTTGCAGGATTCGAGATGTTTGAAGAACACGGTGGTTGTGTTGCAGGTGGAGTTGTTGTAATGATTGGTTACGTTAGCGGAAAGCAATGTATTGTTGTGGCAAATGATGCTACAGTAAAAGCAGGAGCGTGGTTTCCTATTACCGGAAAGAAAAATTTACGTGCTCAGGAAATTGCCATTGAAAATAAATTACCAATAATATATTTAGTGGATAGTGCCGGAGTTTATTTGCCATTGCAAGATGAAATTTTTCCGGATAAAGAAAATTTTGGAAGAATATTTCGCAACAATGCTGTGATGAGTGCTATGGGCATTATTCAAATTTCTGCAGTGATGGGAAGCTGTGTTGCCGGTGGTGCTTATTTACCAATTATGAGCGATGAAGCAATGATCGTTGATAAAACAGGTTCGATATTTTTAGCCGGAAGTTACTTGGTGAAAGCTGCAATTGGTGAAGATGTTGATAATGAAACTTTAGGTGGAGCAACAACTCATTGTGAAATTTCGGGTGTAACAGATTATAAATTTCCAAATGATGCTGCATGTTTAGATCGCATCAGAAATATCATGGATAAAGTTGGTTCATTCGAAAAAGCAGGTTTCGATAGAAAAGAATCGAAGCCTCCTAAAAAAGATATGAGCACCATTCATGAAATCATAAAAGTTCCTTCAAAACCTTTTGATGTTTTAGAAATTATTGAACGATTAGTTGATGAGGGTGAATTTGACCAGTACAAAGAATTGTATGGAAAAACAATTTTGTGTGGCTACGCTCGCATCGATGGTTGGGCTGTTGGAATTGTTGCCAACAACCGACTTGTAGTAAAATCTAAAAAAGGGGAGATGCAAATTGGTGGTGTGATTTATTCTGACTCTGCCGAAAAAGCTGCACATTTTATCATGAACTGTAATCAGAAAAAAATACCACTTTTGTTTTTGCAAGATGTAACCGGATTTATGGTTGGAAGTCGAAGTGAGCAAGGAGGAATTATTAAGGATGGTGCCAAAATGGTAAACGCTCAGGCAAATTCTGTGGTTCCAAAATTTACTGTAGTAACAGGAAATTCTTATGGTGCTGGAAATTATGCGATGTGCGGAAAAGCTTATGATCCAAGATTAATTGTTGCATGGCCAACTGCAAATATTGCCGTGATGGGTGGAGCTCAGGCAGCAAAAGTTTTATTGCAAATTGAAGAGGCAAGTTTAAAAGCAAAAGGCGAAGTGATCACTCCTGAAAAGGAAGCTGAATTGTTAAAACATATTACCGATAAATATACCCACCAAACAAAACCATATTATGCAGCAGCACGTTTGTGGATTGATGCAATCATTGATCCAACTGAAACTCGCAAATGGGTAAGCATGGGAATTGAAGCAGCCAACAATGCTCCTATCACAAAAGAATTTAAATTGGGAATAATCAGAACATAATCCACAACAGCACCCCTCCTTGAAGGGGCATATGTGTGGTCGGAACATAAGTTATAGCAAACTTTTGACCTTGTGTTTTGACCACAAAGTTCACCAAGATTTCACAAAGAGCACAATCCCAATATCTATCGGGATGGTCTTTGTGGTATAGGTCATGCGTTGACCTTTGTGCCCTTCGTGGTTATCTTTTTATTTACCAAGCATGGTTGTCTTGCTTACATATATGCTCTTGAAGGAGGGGGAAATCATGCAAAGTATGATGGGTGGTGACATGGAAACGGTTATATATTTTGAAACTCTAAAACACATAATCATATAGTGATACTCGTCCTTATTTTGGAAGAACTTTTTCGTGACAGAAATATTTTTAAGAATTTAGATTTCAGTCTGACGCGTAATGCATCAGACAGCATTTTTTATTTCCAAAATTAAAATTACATTGCTGATGAAATAATTTTTTGTTTGCTTACTCTCAGTATAAATATTGAAATACTTAACGGAGGTTTTTACTACAATCTCTCGTACCTTTTATCAGCACTGATAATTATTGGCTACTCAATGTTTTGGGGAGTATCAAAAAAGATTCCTCTCATTCCTTGGACATTATCTGTTGTAACTATACTGATTTTCTTTATTGCCGGAACGCGTTTGTTTTCGATGAACAAGGAAGACTGGCAATTCTTTTTTAACAGTGGAATTATTCATTTATCTAACGGACGAACTGTGCTTGGAGGAATTGTTTTAGCCATTCCTGCAGCAATATTTTGCAAACATTATTTCAAACTCACTTTCGATTTTTCAAAACCATTTGCTTTCGTTATTCCCATTGTTGTTGTGGTAATGCGTGTTGGATGTTTGTTAGTTGGATGTTGTTATGGAACGCAATGTGATTTACCTTGGGCAATAAGTTATGGACAAAATTCTCCTGCTTTTATCAGTCAGATAAATAAAGGATTGATTTCGTTAAACGCCTCACATTCCTTGCCGGTTCATCCTTCACAGGTTTACGATATTATTTTTTATGTGATGATATTTTTTCTTGTCATCAAATTCAGGAATTCATTTAAAGCAAATCACAGTTTATTTTTTTTAGTGATCGTTTCAAGATTTATTGAAAGATTTTTTATTGAATTTGTTCGTGAAGGAGAGAGCAATAATATTTTTGGAATAGAATTTTACGGACTAAAAATTGTTCAATTGATATTATTGGTTCTGATTTCGATTTTTATTTTTATCATTTATTACCGAGAGAAAAATTTTGTTCAATCAGAAAATTCTTTCCAAATAAAAATGATTCAAAGTAACAGAATTATTTTTTATACGATTCTGATCTCAGCTCTTTTGATAGTTGTAAAATCTTGGTTGATGAGTCTTGAACTGATGGTAATTGATTTGTTGGTGTTGATGGTAATTGTTTCAGTTCTTATTTACGAAATCAAACAAATACGATCGATGAGATTTCGATTTGCTCCAATTAGTTTGGTTTTGATCAGCATTGTTTTGATGAGCCAAACTGTAGATATCAGATCAATAAAAAATATTCCTCACGATAGTTTGATGCCAAAATTAAAAGATGTTTTTGAAATCGGTGCGGGCTATTCTGAAAGTAATTATCATATGCAATTGGAGCAAAAAGGATGTAATGGGAATGTTGTTGGTTACGATGACCACACACAACTTAGTGCAATACAATCAGGAGCTTTGTTGTACAAACATTATGTTGGAGAAAAGAACAATTCATTCACCTTTGGTTTAAATTACGACCATCTTAAAATAACAGATTATTTCAATTATTCTACCCCACATGCTACTTATAGCTCAGCGGTGTCGGAGGCCAATATTACTGATATTAAACCTAATATTAATTTTGATACCAGAAGATTTGGAATCGGAGTTGGTATTCATGTAACGCAGAATAATATCATGTCGAATAATTATGTAAATTTAGCTTACAGTGCACCATCAATTTATTTGCGTTACGGTAATCCAAGATTTTTCTATTGTGCATTTTTTATTAGTAACAGGATGGAATTTTCTTTACCAATATTTTATATGTCGCCACCAAATATTTCAAGTATTTCACCTTCATCAATAGTTGAGAAATATTTTGGTTTGGATAACCTTACTCCTGAAATTGGAAGTCAGTTTAATACTGATAATTTTATTTTGAGAATGGGCATTGCAAAAGATGGATTGTATTTCGCTCCGACATTATATCTTTATGAAAATCGTTTTGCTATTAGTCCGTTTTACCATTTCGGTAACATACATGAAATTGTTGGAGGAAATCATGTAGGGATTAAGTTAGCTTACCGAATTCCTGTTAACGCAAGAAGATATTAGTTTTAAATTACTTCCCAAAATTCGTTACTCTATAAAAATAGTCATTAGGTGATTGTTTTATTGATGAATGATTATCTTCGATTAATGAATATCAATTTTATTCTCAGGCTAATCTTTATTGCTTCAGTTCTGCAAGCAATGTTAGTATTGCAGTCGTGTGGTAGTGGATGTGATGGTGGCTTCGGAGAAACAAAATATTCGGTCAGTTATTATATTCAAATTGATAGTGGAAGTAACGACAGTATCAAACAAATTAGCTATGCTGGTGGAGGTAAAGTGTTTTATCCCAACAGTAAAACTGCACAGTTTTATTTTACTCCTTCCAAGAAATTTACCATCATGTATATCACAACTTTCAAACATATTGACACTTTGGTTTTTGATAATAAGCTTACTTTTAATTATACCCTTTCTGATTGTTATGGCGAAAGACTCACCTTAACAACTCAGGATGGATGGTTGGTTAAACATACTTTTGATTCTGTATATTTTAAATCCTACGATCATAATAATTCTCAGAATTATTATTCGAATTCATATGATGTTACAAAAATTTTAAATGTTCGACTAAAATGAGGGCGCTCATCATTTCAATATTTTGTTTCAGTTTTAGCACTGGTTTGGTTGCTCAAAAATTGAATAATTATATTGGTCTTTCTGTTGTCATTTTTGGTGATGCTTATTACAAGATCATTCCGGTTGAATTGAATATCGCACATATCGATCAAAATTCATTTTTATCTTTTAAAATTAAAGCAGGATATAGTTCATACTCTAATTTTGGTTCCGGAGATTATTACGTTTCTACTTATAAAATTTACTCTGGTTCTGATGTTAAATATGATTATTCGGCTCAAGGATTTTATATAAAATTAGGTTACCCAATTATCAAACATAAACGCAAGTCGTTTGAATATAATATGGTTTTTTATGATGATGTTTCTTTTACCAATCATAATTTAACGATTACAGTAAACGATCCAGTTTATGGTAAATCAACAGCTTACGGTAATTCAAAAAGTGTCTTATCTTTTGTTTCTGGGTTGGAAATTGAAAATGCTTTTATTGTTTATCCATCGCCAAGTTTTGGAATATTTTCAACAATAGCTTTCGGATATAAAATTGCGCCAAAGCCTTTTGATGATGATGTTCCAGGGATAAACTTAGTAACAAATTATAACGCAGGTACACCTTTTCATGCTAACGGTTCTCCTTTATTTAGTTCAATTTGTTTAGGTATTGTTTATCGATTTGGAATAGAATAATAGTGAATGAATTTTGGCATAAAAAAATCCTGCATGAAATTCATACAGGATTTTTTTGATTGTGTTTATTTTCGATTAATGAGTTGCTAAATACGATGCAACTCCTTCAGCTGTGTCTTTCATTCCATCAGCACCTTTATGCCAATCGGCAGGACAAACCTCTCCGTTGTTTTCAAAAAATTGTAAAGCATCAATCATGCGAAGTGTTTCATCAATGCTTCTTCCAAGTGGAAGATCATTCACCAATTGATGACGAACGATTCCTGTTTTGTCAATTAAAAATAATCCGCGGTAAGCAACAGCATCTCCGCCACCATTACCAACAAAAGTATTTTCACCCGATTCGGTATAATCATAATGACCGGCAAGAACACCAAAATTTAAAGCGATGGTTTTATTGATATCGGCAACAAGTGGATATTTTACACCTTGAATTCCTCCGCTATTTGGAGGAGTATTGAGCCATGCCCAATGAGAAAATTTTGAATCTACAGAACATCCAATTACTTGAACATTTCTGTCTTCAAAATCTTTGATGCGTCTTTGAAACGCAATAATTTCTGTTGGACAAACAAAAGTAAAATCAAGCGGATAAAAATAAAATACCACATGCTTTTTTCCGATGTATTGTTCCAACGAAAAATTTTCAACAAACTCGCCACCGTTTAAAACTGCATCTGCATTAAACGAGGGAGCCTTTTTTCCTACTAACATTGTCATAGTTTGAGTTATTAAGTTTTTGGTTATTGAGTTATTAGTTATTGGTTATTGAGTTATTGGTTATTGAGTTATTGGTTATTGGGTTATTTGTTGTTTACTATAATAATAAGGATTTTGATTAAAAATTGTTTTGTAAAAAAAAAATCATCATCACATCATCACATCATCACATCATCAAATTATCACATCATCACATCATCACATCATCAAATCAATTTAACCATTCATCGAAGCTAAAAACTCTTCGTTGCTTTGGGTGTTTTTCATGTTCTTTAATAATAGGTTCATTGCTTCTTCACCATTCATGTCGGCAATATGATTTCTTAAAACCCAGATACGTTGCAATGAAGCTTTATCTAACAATAAATCTTCACGTCTTGTACTAGAAGCAACAATATCAATTGCAGGGAAAATACGTTTGTTTGAAAGCTTACGATCCAATTGCAATTCCATATTTCCTGTTCCTTTAAATTCTTCAAAAATCACCTCATCCATTTTCGAACCGGTATCAATTAATGCTGTTGCAATAATGGTAAGTGAACCACCATTTTCAATTTTACGAGCAGCACCAAAAAAACGTTTTGGTTTGTGCAATGCATTTGCATCCACACCACCCGAAAGGATTTTTCCTGATGCAGGTTGAGCGGTGTTAAATGCTCGAGCCATTCGTGTAATTGAATCTAATAATATCACCACATCATGTCCGCATTCAACCATACGTTTTGCTTTTTCCAAAACGATATTGGCAAGTTTCACATGTTTATCAGCAGGCTCATCAAAAGTAGAAGCAACAACTTCAGCTTTCACACTTCGTTGCATATCGGTAACTTCTTCCGGGCGTTCGTCAATCAATAAAATCATCAGATAAACTTCCGGATGATTTCTTGCGATTGCATTTGCGATATCTTTTAATAAAATTGTTTTTCCTGTTTTTGGCTGAGCTACAATTAATCCACGCTGACCTTTTCCAATTGGAGCGATCATATCAATGATACGTGTAGAAAAAGTTGCATTTTTATCTGCCAACTTTAATTTCTGATCAGGGAAAAGAGGAGTAAGGTGTTCAAAGGAAACTCTATCTCTAACTTCTGCCGGCTGACGACCATTGATAGATTCAACTTTGATGAGGGCGAAATATTTTTCACCTTCTTTTGGCGGACGAATTGATCCGCGAACGGTATCTCCGGTTTTTAATCCCAGTAATTTTATTTGCGATGGTGAAACATAAATATCATCGGGTGAGGGCATATAATTATAATCCGATGAACGTAAAAATCCGTAACCGTCTTGTATCAATTCGAGCACACCTTCGCTGCTCACAATTCCTTCTAATTCTGCTATTAATATATTTGAATTTTCTCTGCGTTCAAATCTTTCATTTCTGCGTTCAATACGTTCTGGTCTTTGTTCGCGTGATTCTGATTCTGGTGATTCTGAGTTTCCGTTTCCTTCAACTGTTGGTTCAGAAGTTTGGATATTTCCATCAGTATTTCCGTTGTTGTTTTCATTTGATGGTACAGAAACGTTGTTGGTGTTTCCATCAACATTATTCTTTTCTTCACGAAACTCTTTGATAGGTTTTATTATTTTTTCAATAGGACGATTTTCTGTGTGCTTTACTTCACGAATCTCTCTAACTTTTTTAATTTTATTTTCTACAGGAACATTTTCTTGTGGTAGACTCTCTGTTTTAGGAATCTCAATATTTTCCACATGTTGAGTAACTGCAGGAATTACTTCTTCTGTGCTTTTTACTTTTGTAACTTTAACAACTTTTGGTCTGCCCTTTTTTTTCGGAGCGTCATCAATAGTGATTTCGGTAATATTTTTTAATTCAGCATCAGGTGTTATCGATTGTTTTTCGAGGATGCGATAAATTAGATCTTGTTTTTCCAACGATTGGAAATTTGGTACTTTTAGCTTGTCAGCAACTTCAAGAAGTTCTGATACAAGCATGTCGTTCAACGATAGGATGTCGTACATGAATTTTTGTAATTGGATTTAAAAATGATTCGCTTTCGCAGATTCAATACAGTAAGTAATTTTTGATTTTTTGTAATAGAAGAGATTTTCTAATGCAAGGTTAACGATAATTTATCAAAACAAAAAAAGAAATTTCTGGATACTATCAGAAAGAGGTTTCATGAAAAGCAACTACAAATATCAAATCTGAATCAGGAATTTAAATGGATTCTCAAGATTAGCTTTCAACGATTGTAAAAATGCAGAACCAACAACACCATCAACTGAGCGGTGGTCGCAACTCATAGTAACCTTCATCACTTTAGCAATTTTCATTGTACCCTTATCAGCAATAACTTGATCTTTTGCAGCACCAATTGCCAAAATACACGAATCAGGAGGATTAATAATTGCCGTGAATTCATCAATTCCAAACATTCCTAAATTTGAAATGGTAAAAGTATTTCCTTCAAATTCGTTTGGTTGCAGTTTTTTATTTTTTGCTTTTCCTACCAGTTCTTTTACTTCTGAACTAATATGAACTACACTTTTATTATCGGCAAATTTTATAACTGGAACAATCAATCCATCTTCAACAGCTACAGCAACACCGATATGAATATGATTGTTCATACGTATTTTATCTCCAAGCCATGACGAATTTACTTTAGGATTTTGACGCAAAGAAGTTGCTACAGCTTTAATAATTAAATCATTTACCGAAACCTTAATTGGACTAAATTCATTGATGGCCGAGATGGCTTCAAAAACTCTGTCCATATTGATCGACATCGTTAAATAAAAATGCGGTGCTGTATTTTTGCTTTCTACCAATCTTCTGGCAATGGCTTTACGCATTTGCGAAAGCGATACGTCTTCATAACTTTCTTCAGCAACAATTTTAGGAGCAATAAATGATGATGTGGAAATATTTTCAATATCACGTTTAACTATTCTTCCAAAATCACCACTGCCGGAAATATTTTTTAAATCGATTCCTTTTTCCATTGCTAAGTTTTTTGCAAGTGGAGATGCTTTCAAACGTTTGTCGTTTGTAGTTTCCTTTGTCTGGTTGAGCGGAGTCGAAACATCCTTTGTTGGGTTGAGAGGAGTCGCTGTTTCCTTAGTCGGGTTTAGTGGAGTCGAAACCTCTGGTTTAGCACTGTTTAAAAGCGCTGTAAAATCTTCCCCTTTTTGTCCAACAATAGCAATAATAGCATCTACAGGAACTGCTTCGCCTTTCTTTAAACCGATATGTAACAATGTGCCTTTTACGTAGTTTTCCAACTCCATGGTGGCTTTGTCGGTTTCCACATCAGCCAAAATATCTCCTGGTTTTATTTCGTCACCAACTTTTTTATGCCATTCCACGATTACACCTTCGGTCATCGTATCACTCATCTTGGGCATGCGTATCACTTCAGCCATTGCTTCTTTTATTTATTTTTATTAACAGCAAAAATAGCATTATTGTTTTCACTACCAAGTTGCTGATGATTTGAATGAATTGTGTTGAAAATATTTTAACAACCTAAGTTTTAATATTCGGTAATTTGAATTTAATAATATTACACTTTTTAAATTTCACTTTCTAATTTTTTAATTTTTAATTACTAATGAACCAATACGAAAATCTTTTAACATATATATACCAAAACGGAACATTTAAAAGTGATCGCACAGGCACAGGAACCAAAAGCATTTTTGGTGCTCAGTTGCGGTTTAATTTAATCGAAGGATTTCCTTTGATCACTTCAAAAAAAGTACATCTCAAATCTATTATTCACGAATTACTTTGGTTTATTAAAGGTGAAACCAATACAAAATATTTGAAAGATAACGGGGTAAGTATTTGGGAAGAATGGGCTGATAAAGAAGGAAACCTTGGTCCTGTTTATGGCTACCAATGGCGCAGTTGGCCAGCACCCGATGGAAAACATATTGACCAGTTGACCGAAGTAATTGATATCATTAAAAACAATCCCGACTCAAGACGAATGATTGTGAGTGCATGGAATGTTGCCGATTTACCAAAAATGGCTTTGATGCCTTGTCATGCTTTTTTTCAATTTTATGTAGCTGATGGAAAATTAAGTTGCCAGCTTTATCAACGCAGTGCCGATATGTTTTTAGGCGTGCCTTTTAATATTGCTTCATACGCATTACTTACTTTAATGGTGGCTCAGGTTTGCAATTTACAACCGGGCGATTTTATTCATACTTTTGGTGATGCACATATTTACAGCAATCATTTTGAACAAGTAGAATTACAACTTTCCAGAGAACCCAGACCTTATCCAACCATGAAAATAAATCCTGATATTAAATCCATTTTTGATTTTAAATATGAGGATTTTACTTTAGAAAATTACGATCCGCATCCTGCTATTAAAGCACCGGTAGCGATTTAAAAAAGTTATTGGTTATTAGTTATTGGATTTTAGCTGCAATAATATACACATGAATACATACAAAGAATTATTCTCACTAGTTGAACAAAAAATTCAGCAATTAAATTTCGATAAACAACCGAAAGAATTGTATGAACCGATTTCGTATATGCTTTCGTTGGGAGGAAAAAGATTGCGTCCTGTGCTTGTTTTAATGGCTGCTGATTTATTTGATGGTGATGTAAATAAAGCTATTGATGCAGCTTTAGCGGTGGAGGTTTTTCATAATTTTACTTTGGTGCATGATGATATTATGGACAATTCTGATATCAGAAGAGGGCAGCCAACAGTTCATAAAAAATGGGATCAAACGGTGGCTATTTTATCGGGCGATTTGATGATGATTAAAGCAACCGATTTATTATGCGAAACAGAAACCTCTAACTTAAAAAAACTGATTTCAATTTTTAATAAAGCCGGAGCTGAAGTTTGCGAAGGACAACAAATTGACATGAATTTTGAAAAGTTAAATGATGTGAGTGTGGATGAATATATTGATATGATAACCTTGAAAACAGCCGTATTATTAGGTTGTTCATTAAGCTTAGGTGCGGCAGTTGCAAATGCAAATGATAGTGATTTGGAAAATATTTATGAGTTTGGAAAATGTATTGGAATCGCATTTCAAATTCAGGATGATATTTTAGATTCGTTTGGTGAAGGAGAAAAAGTAGGCAAGAAAATAGGTGGCGATATTGCTGCAAATAAAAAAACTTTGCTGCTTATTAAAGCTTTTGAATTAGCGGATGAAAACACCAAAAATGAATTGCAAAAATTAATTGATTCGACACAAATTAATGTTGACGAAAAAATAAATGCTGTACTTAAAATTTATGAAAAGTTAACTGTTAGAACTGAATCTGAAAAATTACAACAGCAATATTTAACTCAGGCATTTTCTCATCTCGATAAAATAAATGTTACTGCCGATAAAAAAGAAATATTGCATAATACTGCAAACGATTTGATGCAGCGAATGAGTTAGATAAAAATAACTTTCTAGGATTTCCCCCATGATGACGCTAGCATCCTTGTTAGTGTCAATTTTAAAGCAATATATTATTCATTATTTCCATAATCAAAATTAGAATTGAATTTGAAAATCATTCAATAGTATGATAAACTTTGCGGTATAATTTTATGGAAATAATAAAATAGGAAAGCATCAACGGGCCAAAAATTAATCCGGGTAATCCAAAAAGATTTAATCCCACTATTACCCCAAATACGGTAACAATTGGATGAACATTTGCAAACTTTTTCTGAATCATAAACCTTGCAACGGTATCAATATTTACAACAACAGCTAAACAATAAATTGCTAAAATAATTCCTTGCCAGTTATACCCCATCGTTATTAAAAATATAGAAGTAGGTAACCAAATTAATGCTGTGCCAACAAAAGGAATAAATGCCACAAAAGCTGTTATCGCACCCCAAAAAATAGGTTCGTTTACTCCTAAAAGCCAATAGCCTATACCTGCAGCAATTCCCTGCGCAAGGCTAATTAAAGGCACACCTATAGCATTTGAAAGTGTGATGGCTTCAAGTTCTCTCGAAAACATTTGTATGTTTTCAATTTCAAATGGTAAAATGGCATTAACTTCTGTGGTAAGTCGGTCGCTTTTAATGAGCATAAAATATAACATAAAATACATCATCACAATACTTCCTACAATCCAAAATGTTTGTCCAAGCATTGATGGAATAAGTTTTCCTGCATTTGTTTTTATAGCCGTCATATTTTCACTTGTAAATATTTCTACTCCTGTAAACTCAAATACTTTTTTATCAAACAAGTCGAGTAAACTAAGCAGTGATGCCGGGTCGTTAATAACGATCACAATTTTAGAATACAGCATATAGCTTAAAACAATCACAGGAATGATAATGATGAAGAAGGATAGGAGCATCACTAACGCAGCAACGAGCGGAGCCTTCCATTTACGTTTTTGAACAAGGTCGTTCATCATGTTTTTAAACATCACATAAAATATAACAGCACCTAAAAACGGTGTAATAAATTGACGTAATTCAACCACAATAAATAACCCGAAAATAATGAGAGCGGAATATGCCAATATGCGTTTTAGTTGTTCGTTAGTAATCGTGTCCATCATCAATTTTTTTAGTGATTCAAAGAAAGTAAACAATGTTCAAAAAAAAGTACCTTTGAAAAATAATTCTACAAAATATGAAAAGCAAAGATATTGGCTCACTATTAGTTGGAGCCGCAATTGGAGCTGGTTTGGTATGGCTTTTTACCAGCGATGATGGCAAAGAAATGATTGCAAAAATTAAAGACAAAGTTTCTGATTTAAAAGATGAAATGGGTAACGATCTTAAAAAAGCATCAAATGCTTTCGAAGATTTAAAGGATAAAATTTAACACAAAAGAATATGTCCGATCAACCAAATAAAGAAAATTTCTTTGAAGATTTTAAACAACTGATTGTTGAGTATGTTCAAAAAAGACTTGAACTCACACGGATAATTGTTTATGAGAAAATTGCTAGAATTGTAGCACTTCTGTTTTCTGGAATTATTTTAGGATTTGTGTTTTTGTTTACCATTTTATTTCTGAGTTTTCTTGCGGGATTTTATTTCTCCAATCTTTTTGAAAATACATTTTATGGATTCGGAATTGTAGCTGCATTTTATGTGTTTACTTTTTTGATTTTGCTTCTATTCAGAAAACTACTATTGGAAAAATTCGTCATCAATGCTGTGATCAAAATTTTATTTAAGGAAAACGATGAAACAAAATAAAATTCATAATCTTAACACACTTCTAGAGGAAAAATATCGCTTATCATTAGCTGTTATTCGTGAAGAACAGGACATAAAAAATCAGGTAAGTTTTTTTCAAACAAACTATAAAAATATCATTTGGGAAAAGATCAATCCTTTTAAAGGAAAAGAATCGCTCAATCAAATTGCAGGTTTACTTTTTTCTGATATTTTACCGGCTGTAATTGCTGGTGGCACTCAATCTTCAACCGGTATGTTGCTTGGTAAAGGAGTTCGTTTAGTGATGGAAAAAGGCAGTGATTTCTTACTGAAAAAATTAGAGAAAAGAAAAGAGAATAAAAAAAACAAACCTATGAAATCAGAGTGATTAACGAATGATTGATAACTTTTTTGTTTGCATCATACCGTTTACCGAAACTCTTAAAAAATATATTCCGGCATCAATTCCTTCGATACAAAGTTCACTTGTGTTTTCACCTGCTTCAAAACTTTTGTTTGAAAATTGTTTAACCATTTTCCTCATTAAATCATAAACCTCCATTTGTATTTCTGACTGCACATTTAAATTGAATGTGATGAAAGCTGTTTCTCCAATTTTTACAGGATTTGGAAAAACAGAATTAACTTCAAGTGCATTTTTTTTAGTTTCGATTACTGAAGCATTTGATGAAGTTGTTAAATGAAAATCGGCATCAATAAACATTTCATTGATATAGGCATTTCCTGGAACGTAACCATACCAGTTATTGCTTACAGTATATGCGCACCACCAAGGAGCTAATAATGAAGTGTTAAAATAAGTAGGATTTTGCCAAGCAATCGTATCTAGGTTTTTATTTTCAGCAAAAGAAAATCCAAAATAATTTGTTCTGCGAGTTCCTGCAGGCAATGTTGAAGGGGCTTTATGGTAACGCATCACAGCTGTATCGTTACCAATAACAGTTTTAATTCCTGAAATAAAAGTTAAGGTATAGGCTATTAAATTATCAGTATTGTATCCGTTGTTTGCATTGATATTAATTCCGGCAGGAGCTTTGTGAACAAATGATTTCATATTAAAAAAGTTTTCAAAACCTCCACCAATATTTGCAATTCCTGTTGAATCATTTTTGGATAACAATACCGTATCAGTTGTAAAATAATTTGAGGGCATTCGTATGCTATCACCTTTCCAATTAACTAAAGCATATTTGTTAAGAGTATTGCTGAAAGAATATTTTTGAATGGCACTTCCTTTAAAATAGGAAATAAACAAAGTATCTGTTACGGCAATTTTACCACTGCTGCCATTTGTTAATGAATCGGTATTTCTAACATAGGCATAAGTAAA
>CAIUEQ010000273.1 GCA_903898215.1 uncultured Bacteroidota bacterium
GGAGGTTTTTTTTATGACACACAAATCACTTGCTATCATTATTTTGAGAGAAACTATTGAAGTAATTGCAGCTTTTTAAGAATCACGAAACAAAAAAGGAGTGCCATTTGTCCCTCCTTCGTCTTATAAGTAATAATACTGTTGTGCTGTTTTAATTGAATTCTCTTGCCAATTTTAGTCTACGCTATTAGTTTGTTCAATTCTATCAATTGGCTTTAACAACCTTAAATGTTTGTTGAGTACCTTTAGAAGTTTCGAAAACCGTAATCAAATAAATGCCATTTTGATATCCTGAAAGATCAATTTCTTTAGGTTGATTTTTAGAAATTACATCTACAGTTTTGTAAAGAGTTCTACCTGATATATCTGTGATGCTAATCGTGTTTTTTTCGTTGTTATCATCACTTGCATATATCGAAATATTAGAACTTGTAAGTGTAGGGTAAACCTTAAACTCCAGTTTAGGCATAACAGCTTTGGTTATATCATCTATTCCGGTATTTTTATCGCAACCCACTAAAATTTTAAATCTGGTAATATGCGATAACTTTTCTGATGCATTGGGTGTATAAATGTATTCTGAATCTTTTGTCAAGTCAATTCTAGCACTTGATACTGAATCAAATAATTCAATAGTTTTACCTGCAACTAAATCAACAACATTTTTAAACTTTAACGTATACTTTACTAATTTTTTTACAGAAATAAATAAAGGAATAGTATCCGACACTCCATTAAAAGGTTTACAGTTACCGGTTAAAAGTTTACCCAAAGGTGTGATGCTTGCAATATTTACATCCCCGCCAAACATTTTAATCATATCATAATTATCAACTTCTGGAGTGGCTACAGACATATATTTAACAACCATTTCATCGCTGTTAAATGAGTCCATTATTAACGTAACAGCAAAGTTGCCTCCTGACTTTTTAAATAAACCTGCGTTTGTGTTCACCTTGTATGCTTCAGTATAAGTTCTCGATGCACTAGCAGCTCTAGAACTTACCAAAAAAGCAACTCCTAAATTTGGGATTTGACTGAAATTTATTTTAGGAATAAATAAGAATGAAATAAAAAGTGAAATAACAGCTATTTTGGTTTTCAATTGGAAATATTTTATGTGAAAGCATTTTTACCTTTTGAAATTGACGCCTGTTTAAATTAAATTGATCAAAACAGTTTGACATTATGTTTTCAAAAACGCAGGTATTGCTTTGCTTTTATACAAGGACTTTTAATATGCTGATAAAAATTGTAAACACTAAAATTTGCAAACACATTAACAAAAAGGCTTTCTTAAAATTAAAATCGAGATTCATGGTTTAAAGGTTGGAATTAAAGGTTGGGTTAATATTAAAGTGAGTATTATTGAATTTTAAAAACGTTTTTATATTTGGTATCCTTTTTATTAGGCAGTGAATAAAAAAGAGGTATAATTTTTTTGTTGTTGTTTAATTGCGTTTGAAGACTCTCTAATAAGTATTCTAATTTGAAAGGCGCAGTTATAATTTCCATTTCATTTAAAACAAAAGATATTCTTTGAAATGTTTCAACCTTATTTAAACAACTAATATGATTTCCTATAAAGATTATTGGCGTGTTACTTAATTGCTGTTGCTGTTTCAGGCGAACAAGAAA
>CAIUEQ010000274.1 GCA_903898215.1 uncultured Bacteroidota bacterium
GGCATTTCAGTAGTTGCATTGGAGTTGAAAATATTACTATTGTTACCTAATAGGAAATTATTTTGTGTAACATCTTCATTATAATTTGCAATAAAATTTATATCATATTGAATTTTTTGGGGAGCGTGGCTAAAAACTGAATCAATATTTGAATTAGACTTATCAATTAGAAATGTGCTATTAACTATTTGGCCTTTTTGACTTATGGTTGGGTAATCAACAGTAAATGTATCTATGAACTTGTTTACAACAATGGGATAATTTGTTCCTTTGCCTGTTACAATATTCAAATTTGTGATTAACGCGGTCATAGGAATTCCCAATCCATTTTGAATATTTATTCTGATTTTAGGATCCTTGATGAAAATATTTCCATCGGCATGAGGTTCAAAAATATCAAGCATTTGGTTGGTTGTATGATTTAACGCAACAAATTTCCCTAAATAGCCTTGAATATAATTGTAATCCTGAATATTTAATTGTTCATTAATGATAACCTGATCAGTTAGAGAAACACCATTTAAAGGGTTTCTCGTAATGTTAAGATTGATGCTGTATGGAATAATATTATAACTAACTCCATTATTTGTGAGGTCAATATCTGAACCTGATATATCAATTAATTTAGTAACGATAATTGGTAAAGTTCCGTTATAATCTAAATGTATAGTATCTGTTAAATGAATTCCGTTTTTTGAAATAGAAGGATAAGTAACTACGATAACGCCATTATGTTTATAGTTGGAAGTGATGCTTAAAAAGAAACTACCATCTTTTACTTTGATAAATTTGATGCGCTCTTTGTTACTTGTATTGATGGCAACAAAATTATTATAGGAATTAGAATAAGTGCCAATTGAATTAAATTGATTGATGGCGCCTTGATTCATTGACAGGTTATAATCAACATTGAATATAGGAATGGTGATAAATTGCTTTTGCGAAAGAAATGCATCCGACTCATAAATAAAGGTTACAAATTTGTCGCTCCCCTCAACGATATAAGCTTTATTGGAATAGCTGTCATAAATATCTTTGATGCCAAGGTGAACTTTTAATAAAGGAACAGAAACTTCAGGACTAGTTTCAAAGCCTTGAATATTCCCGAGTTCCATGATAGAATCTTTAATACATGAACTGAGTAGCAGTATTAATGAAATACAAATTGAAAATAATTTTCTTGAAATAGAATAAGGACTCATTTGGTAAAACTCTATGTGTCGAATATAAATAATATTCCACCCAATTTACACCGTGGATCAAAAATCCTTATCATTTGAGTTTTATCAATACCAAGTTGTTTGATTTATCTGAGCTAAATAAATAGTTGTTTCCATCAAGCATTAAATTTCCAACACCAAAAATTGAAGAGCCATCTAGTGGAAAAGAAGGATATTGAATTCCTGATGTGGTAAACCAATTAAGTTTATTGTTTTTGTTATTTACATATCCGATCATCAGAGTTCCATTACTAGTTTTATTAAAATAGGGTTTAGTAAAAACGGTATCTAAAATTTGTTCGCTAAAAACCTTATGATTCGTTTTGTCGAAAAACGAAAATGCACTTTTTGTGCCAGCCAAAACAAGCCAATCTCTGGTAGTGTAATTAATAGTGGCATCAATATAATCTGGTTTAAACGAAAGAGGATAATTGTTATTTATGGCTAACTTTTCGGTAGAATCAAATGTGAAAATATTAAACACTCCATTTGTATCTGTAATTCCTACAAAGGCCGAAACACTATCAATTCCTGCTGTGAATAAAGGTAAATTACCGGCAACAGAAAACTGAATATTTTGTTTGATGCGTTCGCCTTTTAAAGTATAAATAAGTATTCCGCCTTTAATTCCGTTTGCAAAAATGTATGATTTCGATTTTATTTTTACTGAAGAGATTTTTGTGATTATTTTTTCGTCAACAGTTTTTGGGTTCCATCCTTGAATAGGTTTTCCTGCAATTGAATAAGCGATCACTCTATTGTTTTCTAGCGGAATGAAAAATTGGAAATTGCTGTCATTGTTAAAATCAAATAAACTAAGTGAAGCAGTTGCCGTTCCTGGAAAGCGAACAGGATAGCCTACTAAATTATTTCCATTTTCATCAATGAGGCAAGCTTGTTTATCAGTATTGAACAAGTAATAAATCTTTCCGTTTTTCTGTGCATCAATTTGTTTTACATCGCTTAATATTTTTCCGGATAATTTAGATTTCCATAAAATATTTCCTGTACAATTAATATAATAAAGGGTGTTTCTAACATCCTGAATAAGGATACAGTTTTGTTTGGTGGCAGAATTATAAACCAATGCAGGTGTAACTGTAAATGTGGTATCTAATTTAACTGCCCAAAACATTCTTGTATCTTCTTTTATAGAAGGACTAAATTTGATATTTACATTTGTAAAAAAAGCCTTGTTGTTAGTGTTTGCAAACTGAACAGAAACATATTCAAATTTCTTAAAATCATATTGATTGCGATTCATTACACTGAAAAACTCATCGCTAATAAATAATGAAGGAAGCATAAAACACCGGTTTGGACTGAAGAAGAAATTTACGTTTGCTGTACTTGCAGAGCGTTCATTGTATTTATTAAACAAACTATCTTTTTCAAAAGTATTTCCTGATGTATAATTGTCGATTATAATTTTGAGGGTATTGATGTCATTTGCAAAAATAAAAGCATCGTTTATGATGGCATAATAAGGTGAGGTAATATTTTCAAAAATCTCACCATAATAAAGTTTTAAAAAGTTACCTAATTGAATATGTTCAATTGCGTATCCATTATAACTTTTAATTGAAACCGAATCTTGATCACTACGTTTTTCAATTGCCAATACATAGCTTTTTAATAATGTTTCGGCCTGAGCTTTATCTTTAAATTTTATTGATGCAAATAAATTCTTATCGTAATCGGAACTAATTGTTTCAAGCATTCCAAGCATTGCTTCATTTCCGATTTGAGAAATAAATTTATCGCCAAGGTCAATGCTGTAGCGGTTTTCCAGACTATCGTTAAAATTAGTATAGGCATTCAGTTTTTTGTGTACTTGTAAATATTCAGTGAGATCGGCACCAAATTTTATATAGTCGCTGAAAGAAACCTGTAACATCATTGCCGTGTTTTTAGGAATGTTTCTTTGTAATTGAAAACTTGTTGGCAATTGTGTTTTAAATAGATCGAGGTATTGAAAAATTGAATCATCCGTATAACTTAATCCTGAAAAATTTAAGGCATCTTTTGAAAACTTTAAATCAATCATACTCCAGTTTGCAAATCTTTTTAAGTAATCAAGCAAACCAAAATATTCTGATTTTGTAAAAAGGTTTACAAAAGATGACAAGTATTGATAATTTATATAAATGTTTGCATCGCTATTCGCATCCGACATTGCTGCTACCTGTTCTAATCCTTTGGTAGCATTTTGTTGTTTGTATTTAAGTTTTCGTAATGCTTCTTCAACCAATGTTCCTTCAGATGAACAGATGATTAATTGTTCGCGGTATGCAATACTTAACACAGGCATCTTATCTTTATCTATAAGATCATAAACAATTTCTGATTCAAAATTTCTTTGGCGAATAGTATAAAGATTAATTTTTGCCGCCCAGTCTACGATAGTTTTTGCAGAGATTTTTGTTCCAGTTTCGGCTACAAACAACATCGATAATTTTTGTCCACCCTGAGAATGAAAAGAAACAACTGTTTTATTTTCTGTTAAGATCTCCTTTAATTGAGAATTGGTTGAAATAATTGAATCAATTAATTTGATTTGTGATTGAAGGTGATTTAGAGATTCATTTTTTACCAGATCTCTCCACATATCCGAACCCGAAAAATTTTGCCACCCAGTTTGAATGTTCTTTGCTTCAATAATAATTGCTGCATCATTCGGAATTGCCGTTAATGCAGGCACACTCTTCACTTTAATGTAGTGGATATAAAAAAAGTGGCTAATCCTCCAATGATAAGGAAGGTAACTATAATGCCAATTATCAGCGATCTGCTCATTTATTTTTTAATGTTTGTCAAAATTAGTTGCTAACTGTGTTGGTATTATCTTTATTTGTCAACAGAAATATGTATAAAACATGACAGACCATACACTACAAAAGCAAATGATTCAAACCGGTGGAGCATTGGCAGGACTATCGGTTGCATTTGGTGCATTTGGTGCACACGTATTAAAAGATTTGATTGACGAACAATCAATGAATACTTTTCAAACAGCTTTAAGGTACCAGTTTTATCACGCCTTTACCATACTTTTAATTGGAAGCATGATGCGTAGAATGGATCCCAAAATTGCTCGTATTATTTTTCAATTGTTCTTGTACGGTATAGGTATTTTTTGCGGAACGCTTTATATTCTTTCTCTTAGCACCTATTTACTTGGGGAGTTAGCCGAAGAGGTTCTTTTTATTGGAGCATTAACTCCTGTTGGTGGTGTATTGCTAGTTGGAGGTTGGGCATTGCTTGTATGGAAAGGTTATAAATATACTCAAGATGCAGAAAGCTCAACACCCCGTCATCGCAGAAAATCTTCTTCAGAAAAGAAAACAGAAAATATTATTTAAAATTATTTGATGCAGCTAAATTTAAAACGACCACTCATTGTATTCGATCTCGAAACAACGGGCATAAGTATTTCAAAAGATCGCATTGTTGAAATATGTTATATCAAAGTTTTTCCTGATGGAACAGAAGAAATAAAAACAATGCGTTTTAATCCCGAAATTCCTATTCCTAACGAAGTTTCATTGATACATGGGATTTATGATAAGGATGTTGAAAATGAACCAAAATTTTCTGAAAAGGCAAAAGAGATTTCTGAAAAATTTCAGGGCTGCGACTTTGCAGGTTTTAATTCAAATAAATTCGACTTTCCAATGTTGATAGAAGAATTTTTAAGAGCTGGGGTTGAATTTGATACTGAGAATAGAAAGTTTGTTGATGCACAACGTATTTTTCATTTAATGGAACAAAGAAATTTAAGTGCTGCCTATAAATTTTATTGTCAAAAAGATTTGGAAAATGCTCATTCAGCTGAGGCTGATACCAAAGCAACTTTGGAAGTTTTGAAAGCACAAATTGATAGATATGAAAATTTGAATAACGACATCGATTCGTTACACGAAATGTCGGGACAATCAAATAATTTTGACCTTGCAGGGAGATTGATTTTTGATGTAAATAAAAATATAGTTTTTAATTTCGGGAAGCATAGAGGGAAAATAGTTGAAGATATTTTTAAAAAAGAACCTTCATATTATCAATGGATGATGGACAATGATTTTGCCCTCGAAACGAAACGTAGATTGACACAGATTAAGTTAAAGAATTTCGGAAAAAATTGATTTGCCTTAGCTCGATTTCAATTTACTAAAATCAACTTTGCTTCTAAATTTATTGCTAAAAGCTAACAGCTAAAAGCTAATGGCTAACAGCTAAAAGCTAATGGCTAACAGCTAACAGCTAAAAGCTAACAGCTAACAGCTAATGGCTAACAGCTAACAGCTAACAGCTATATACTGTCCTACTTCCCGCTACCTTTTAAAATGGTGCTGATGGTATAAAGTAAAATTCTAAGGTCAACAGCAATCGACATATTTTCGATATATAAAATATCAAATTTTAGGCGTTCAACCATTTGTTCTACATTTTCAGCATAGCCATATTTTACTTGTCCCCATGAGGTAATACCTGGTCTAACTCTATGCAGATGTTTATAATGAGGAGCAATTTTTATGATCTGATCAATAAAAAATTTTCTTTCGGGGCGCGGTCCAACTAAACTCATTTCGCCAATAAGCACATTAAAAAATTGAGGAATTTCGTCAAGCCTGTATTTACGTAACCATTTTCCAATTGGAGTAATGCGTGTGTCATTTTTTGAAGCGAGCGCAGGTCCATCGGCTTCAGCATCTATACACATTGTTCTGAATTTGATGATATGAAAAGGCTTCCCCCATAAACCAATTCGTATTTGTCGGAAAAATACAGGTCCGGGTGACGACATTTTGATAAAAATTGCAAGTGCTAAATAAAGAGGTGAAAAGAGTATAATCATCAAAAATGAAACAACAACATCAATAGTTCTTTTAACAACTTTTTGCCAAACAGGCATCATTTCATAATTGATCTCAATTAAAACAGTACCAAGTACATTTTGCATTTTAACCGAACCGGCCATCACATCATAAATATCCGGAATAATTTTAAGAATTACTTTTTCATCCTCGAGCAAATTGGTAACTTTTATAATTTCGTTATGCTTTGAACTTTCGATGGCAATAATTACTTCTTCAACGTGATATTTTTTTATGAGCTCAGGAAGGTTTTCATAAGTTCCGAGTAATTTTAATTTTGAATTGAGATAGGTGTTTGTTGTTTCAGAGTCAACAAATCCAATCAGCCTATAACCTTGTGAAATGCGGTCGGTAATAATCTCGTTCACTAAATCAAGTGCACGTAAATTATTGCCAACAATAATGGCGTTAAAGCCTATTTTTTTATCTCTTAGCAAACTTTTAATATACGTTGATGAGATAATCCTGAAAAAAATGGTAAGTCCGTAGTGAAGAATGAATAAAGTAAAAATCGTGAAATAATATGCTTTATATGATTTTACTTCATCATCTAATAAAAGAAAAAAGAAAAGAATAATTACACCGATTACAGAAATGGTAAACGTACTCGAAAGGTCTTTGATACGTGAGCGTTTCCAAACATCATTATAATAACCTGCAAGATAATAAAGCAATAGCCAATAAATAGGAACGTAAATTAAACCCAGAAAAAAATTCTGACTGGCTTCGAAAGGAATTTCATAGCCGAATTTGTCGGGTTCGATAAGGTATTTTCGATATAGAAAAAATGTAAACCACGAAATTGCAGCTGCAAAATAATCCAGTGCAATAAAAGTTATTGTATGTATTTTTCTCTTTTTCAAAAATGTAATAATTTAATATTATCGATAAAAATATTTGGCTGATATCCTATGTCTTTAAAAATCCTGAATGATATTTTAAAAGCGGTTCCGGGTGTAGCACTTATGATATCCTGATCTAAACAAACATACACTTTATTCCAACTAGTGGTTGGGTTGGTTGTTAGTTGAGGCAAAACACTTACAGAGCCATTTTGATCTCGCGACCACATGATAATATTTATAGGTACATCCGATTTATAATCAAGTTCAAGGTAAACTGGAGTGCCGATTACGGGTTGTAAAATTTCTTTTTGAAATTCGTTGGTCAGCACTTCAAAAAATTGTGAACCGGGAGCCATTAAAATTTTTCCGCAATATTTTCCAACTTTTATTGTGCTGTTTATTTCTGTAGAATCGGAAACTTTTAAAATAGTATCACCGGCAATATTATTAGAATTGTAAGTAAACTGTACTCCTGCTCCCAATTTTTCAAACCCTTCATTCATTTCAAATTTTGTTTGAGGCATGTATTTGAATACCGGATAAAACGTATCGGTTTTATTTGGGGAAAGTTGGTGGTTAGGAAATGTTTGTCGTGCAATAAACGGATAAGGAATTCTGCTTTCATCTTGTCCCGATTTCATGATTCCTGCGTCAAATTCAATTTCTGTTAATCCCGTTTTTTGATCAGGAATTAATGCAGGCAAACCAATGTTTCCCAATAGATTTCCACTATCATAAATCCATACATCTACAAACTTTGATGAAGCTTCCCCTTCAACAGTTGTACTATTATTTGTAGTGGTAAAAGCTAGACGTGGGACATAAATATAGGCAGGTACTTTAACAGGGTCAGTTTCTAATAAACTGCACGATGAAAACAATACCAATATGAATAGATTGAGTAGGATAAATTTGTTTTGAAAGCGTTTGTTTGTTGCCATTACCTTTGAGCAAAAGTAATTTTTTTTAATAAAATCAGGCATTAAACAAATTACTTGGATGTAGTTTCTCTATAACCTGATGTGCAATGCGCAATGATTGATATGATTGATAAACTTCATTCGACATTTTTTGTCTGTTAATAATGGTACTGGCAAACTGTTGAAGTTCGATCTTGATTACATCTTGATTTTTCGGTTTCGAATTCACAATTGTTTCTGAATACTTTCCGTCATCAGTTTTAATTAATTTCCGAATCTGGTAATCTGAAAAATTCAAAGTAAGCATTTCATTTTTCTGATAAACTTTAATACAATCTTCATCGGCACTGTCAAAGTTTCCACAGCTAACGTTTGCCACACATCCATTTTCGAATTCTAAACGTACGTTCAAAAAATCTGTAAATGAATTAAAAAGAGAAGCACCATTTGCAACAACTTTTCTAACATTAGATCCTATTAAAGTTGTGAGCAGGTCAATATCATGCAGCAACATTCCGAATACCAGTGAATCATTTGAAATACTCAGGACTTTGTTTTTTAGTCGTTTGCATTCCACGTAATATGGCTTCTTTACAAACTTTTTAAAAGAGCGCAACTCGGGGTGCAATCTTTCTTCATGTAATATTTTTAAATTCACATTTGCCTCAATGGCAAGTTCGTTTAGAGAGCGGGCTTCTCTTATATCTTCGGAAATGAGACCATTTAGCAAAACATGTTTTGAATGCATAATGGCATTCGAGGCATATTTGTAATGAGTTCCAACCGGTGAAAGAATATCTAAGGCATCAACCTGATCCATTAAATCGTTTAGCTCACTAAAATATTTTATCCCACTTTCTTCAGAAATTGATTTAGCATTTTCTTCATTGTGATCGAACAACCCCACTAATTCAAATTCGGGAATCTCCGTAAACCTACTGATATGTCGTTTGCTTAATTCGTTCGCACCAACTATCCCGATTTTTATCATTCGTATTTTATTTAGTTTGCGATTCAAAAGTAAAGGCTATCTCAAAAAAAAGAATTTCAGTTATTAACGTTTTTTAATTCAGTTTCAACTAATAACTTTAAAAATGTACACTCGAACGAAATGTTAAATGTGAGAGTTGAATGTTGTATGAATAAATGTTTTTAACTAATAGACTTCTTACATAATTCTGGTTTTATAGTCATCTTTTTAGATTCCTCACTTTATTCGGAATGACAGTCAATTATGCGAGTGAGGCTATTGGCAAGCTCCTCGAGCCTGCCAATAGCCTCTAAATATTCAGAATATTGTCATTCCTATTCCGCCCAAAGCGGGAGAGGAATCTAAACTTGA
>CAIUEQ010000275.1 GCA_903898215.1 uncultured Bacteroidota bacterium
AGTATTTTTTTCATAGTATTTAAATTTGATAAGCAATCTTCAAATTATTTAAAACAAAATATCATTTGTTGATAACTTTTAATTGTTGCAATTGTGTTTTAAATTTTTACATTTGATGGACAAATTCTGAAGCAAATCACAATAAGGATTATTCCGTTGTGAAAACATTTAAAACGGTCCCGAGCAATCGGGATCTTTTTTTTTACATAAGATAAAATGAGATGTTTATCTGTTTTGATGAATTAAAAATTGGTAATACCTATTTCTTAAAATCTTCAGGATTGATAACGGCAAATGTTCCGCTGGCTTTAGCGATTAAAATCTTTTTTGAATGATGTTCCATCCAAACTTCTGCTTCGCTAAAAAAAAGTTTTTGCCCTGCTTTTATTACAAAACCTTTGGCAAATAATTTTTCTCCCAATCCTGGATTTAAAAAGGAAACACGTAAATCTACCGTTACTAAATTTTGAGATTCCTTTATCAAAGTAAAAGCTGCAAATCCGGCAACAATATCGGCAACTGTAGAAGTAACACCACCATGCAAAAAATCAGCTTGTTGCATATGGTGCTTTACTAAATCTAATTCTCCTTCAACTGCCCCTGCGTCAATATGTGTAATTTTAAAACCTAAAAAATGCATAAATTGGTTGTTTGAAATCTTCTTTTCAATGATTTCTTTATAATTGGTTTCAGCGGGTTTCCACATAGTGTATTTTAATTAGTTTTAATTATTTTTGACCACCGCGAAAGTAACAATTAATGCAGACACAAGAAGCTTTTACTATTAAAAAATATATCGACCGAGATGCAATGGAAAGCAATATGCACCATAGTGTATTGTTTATTCATTTTTCGTCTGATACGATTAAAATAGTATTGGCCTCAAAAAATACAAATGCCGTTTTTGGCTTGCGTGTTTTAGAGGTAAAAGATGATATTTTCAGCAAGAATTCAACTGAGATCAAAACTCTTCTTAATGCTTTAGAAATTGACAATCAAGAATACAGCAGTATAAAAATAATTATAGAAAACAATTGTCATGCACTTATTCCGGAGGCATTATTTGCAGGTGAAAAAGCAGAATCATTTTTAAAACTGAATATTCCTTTGCAAAAAAATCAAAAAGTTTTGTTTAACCGTTTGCAAAAAAATATGGTGAGTATTTTTGCCATGAATGAAATTTTTTATGATGCGTTAAAATCAATTTTCCCTCAGTCGGAAATTATTCATGAAACAGAAATTTTATTACAGCTATTTTATTCTTCTTATCAAAAAGAAAATAAAGATACGCTCTTTGTTCATGCACATGAAACTTATATCGAGATCGCTCATTTAAAAAATAACGACTTAAATTTTCTTAATACTTTTAAAATTGAAGCTGATACTGATATCGTTTATTTCATTTTATCTGTTACCGAATTATTAAAATTAAATCAAGATAAATTGCAGGTGAATTTATTTGGAAACCTTAGCAATACAGGAAGTTTAGTTGGACTGATGAAGAAATACATTTCACATGTTGAATTAATGAAACGACCAGACCTATACTCATATCCTGCTTCATTCAGAGAGTTTCAGGAGCAACAATATTATTTACAAATTAACAGCTTGCTTTGCGCATCATAAGCGGAACTCATAAAAGCATTTTGCTTCATGCTCCAACCGGACTTCCCGTTCGTCCCACAACCGACAGATCGAAAGAAAGTTTATTCAATATTATTGAAAACAATTTCGATATCGAGAAATTAACTGTTTTAGATATTTTTAGCGG
>CAIUEQ010000276.1 GCA_903898215.1 uncultured Bacteroidota bacterium
TCAAATTGATAAAAAAGATGGCAATATTGATAGATTGATAATATCAAATTATCAGAAAGATATAGAAATATTGAATAATATTGTGAATGATTTGAAGAATGATAAACAAATTTTAACGAATATCATTGAAGATTACAGACGTCTTCTACCTTCAGCATCTCCATCTCCATCGGTAAAGAACGACCCCAGAAATGGTAGCTTATGGAAACGAATCTTTAAAAAATGATTTAATTACCATCGGCCTTGTTCTTTTAAAACTGAAATTATTTGTTCTGGTATTGCATTTGAAGGAAGTGCACTACCAAATTTTTTACGCATCTCAGCAAAATAATCAACATTATTTGTTGTGCTAACGTTGGCAACTTCTTCATGTACTTTCTTTTGGGGTTTAACGAACAATGAATTTTTCTTCTCTTTAAATTCAAACGCTAAATGACTTATTTTTTTTCCGGTTTTTCGTTGAGTCCACGTCACATCAAAATTTGAATGTGCATTAATATCCTTCACTGCAGGCTCTATAACTCTAGCTTTGAGATTATTCATACGTTCATAGCTTGAATCTAGTTGTAGCTGTTGCTTTAACCAATTCAATTCAACTTCACGTTTACCTATGTTTTTCCACTGGGCCAGTAGTTCGTATAATCGTATAGCATAAATACTTGTCATTTTTCCAATATGTTCTAGTTTGTATCGGGTAAATTGCCCTTTTAGTTCCCCCAAAAATGGAAGAATATCTTTGGAGAAACGAAGTATAACTTTACCGTCATCCGGAAGATATGCAATTGAACTTATCCATCGTGTTTCAATTTTCTCAATCTTAGGTCTGCCAGGGTCAGGATTAAAAATCGTTAATGACCGATGATATAAACTTTTAGAAACTTCTTTTAGTTCGCCATAGGCCCTATTTTGTGAAATGTTGTACATTAACGCAAAATCCTGTGCAGATAATTCAAACTCATCACTTTCTAACAATTCATTCATTGAATTAACCCTGCTGATGCAGGCAAGGATTACTCTCTGTTCATTCAAACTCAATCGATAACCAGCTTCGATTACATTGTTTGATTTACAAACTATTAAGTTTTTATTTTTCATTCGTTGATATTAATCAAATTGCGGTTGTTAATTTTAACACAATATAGCTACATAAATATATTTGTAGCTATAACCACCGGATTTGTAGCTTTATAATCACCGGATTTGTAGCTTTATAACCACCGGATTTGTAGCTATAACCACCGGATTTGTAGCTTTATTTAAATTTAAGTATATGAAATATATATACTAACCAACCCCTAAAACAAGTATAAACATATAAAAATTAACAAAAAACCAATTGTTAAGTCATAAAAAATAATATATCAATCAAGAAAATTTATATTTCATGCGTAAACAGCTATAAAAGGCATTCCTTAACCATGCCTTGCAAACCCCATTAAAGGCGTCTTAAAGGTGCCTTAAAGGTATCTTTAAAGTTAATTTTAGCCATAATCTTACAAACTCTCACGAATACTTCCAAACATCATAAATACATCTTTTTATATTGAGGATGTGTTATGAATAGAAAGTTAGAGAAATTATTAAATGATGGGCATCAAGGAAATGCATCGTTAGCAGAATTAAAGAAGCAAACTAATGAATTAGCAGAACGATTAGAATACACAGAATTTAAAAAATTATGTGGGCGTATGAAGAATTCTGCTGAGTATCTGAAGATAACCACCACCCAGCAAGGGAAAAATAAGATATCAAAAAACTTATCGCATATACGATTTGAACCGCTGACGGCAGATTATTTACAGAAGAAGACATGGTCAAAATTCAATGCTCATTTACCATCGTTGATAGATAAATACGCAAATAATGAATGGTTTTTCGTAACACTCACAATTAGAAATTGTCACATCGACAATCTTCATGATGAATATAAGTCACTAAATGACGCATTTTGCAGATTAATGAAAATGCCAGAGTTTAGTCAATATTTTTCACAAAACGGCAAGTACTATAAAAATCGGGATGGGGAAAGAAATGCGGGGTATTTTAAAGTGCTAGAATCTTCTTCATGTGAAGAATTCAACTATTGCAAACCACACATTCATTTGCTGCTACACATGCCAAAAAACTTTAGGGATTCTAAGAATTATCTATCAAACGATAAATTGCAGAAAATCTGGCAGTTAGCTTGTCAGATTAATTATCCACCTATGGTTGATATCATTAGAATTAAGAACAATGAAGATTTAATATCTAATATTTGCAGTATTGCATCATATCTTTCTAAACCACTGCAACTATTGAAACATAATGATAATTATATAATTAGATACTTGCAGCAAATAAAAGGACTTAAATTATCAACATTTTGCGGTACATTGAAAATTATTAATAAATCATCTGACTATAAACCTGATAGTATCAATGATACGGATAATTATAAATGTATGAGATATAACGATTATTCAAATCAATACGAAGAATATAAAGCAGAATAATTATATAGAGTATAAAACAGAATCCCCCTCCTTGGAGGGGGATTCAATCATTCACATTCTTCTTCAAGTAAGAATATCATTAAGTATTTATACTTTTTTAGTATAAACATCGATATTTAGAATCATCATTATCAAATGACACTATCATAACGAAATTTAAAAATGCAATCCTGAAACCCATGCCAGACGTGGGTTCCTGAAAAAAACGGACAATTTTACAGCTATTTCATTTTTTTAGATTTTGAAAGATACTTTTATCACTAAAATTCCAATCTCGTAGCTCTAGTGCAAACTTCTCTATACCATAATTTTTGATTAATTCTAAATTATCATCATTATTGATATCACACATTGAATGAAGCTGATTTTTAATGAATTTCATATATTCACATTCATCAATATTAGTATTACTCATATCACATCTCCAATCGCATGATGATGGTCAAATAAGTTTAACTGTGTATAGAATTTATTACTCATCCATTTTTCAATATCATCTTTCATCCAAACTTTATTTCGTTTTGGTGATAATTTAATGGATTTGGGAAAGCTTTCATCATTTTTTAATAATCTGTATAAGAAAGATTTCGATATCTTTAATTTTTGTAATACGTCATTCATATTTAAGAATTCCATAACTTATGTACTCCCAATGGGTTTATAGGTGTTTGTACATCTATTTATGATTTTTTAACAAACACATTCAAATTTAAATATTGAACGATGTATAAGTAATTCTTATAAATTAGATAATAACCATAATTTTTATAAGTATAGTACGTGTATAGATATTGATTTATATAATTATTTAGCATTTTTATAGTCAGTATTATCAAATAATTAATAATATTAACTATAAAAATGCTCAAACAGATTATGTATAGATAATCAGAAA
>CAIUEQ010000277.1 GCA_903898215.1 uncultured Bacteroidota bacterium
GAAAGAAAAACTTTAAATAATTTCATTTAAAAGAAATGTTTATTGTAAAAATTAATTTGTAAAAAGTAGATAAAAAAACATTGCTGGAACAGCTAAAAACAATCCGTCAAATCGATCTAACATTCCACCATGTCCGGGTAAAATTGTTCCCGAATCTTTGATATGTAAATTTCGTTTTAACAAAGATTCAAACAGGTCACCAAATGTTCCGAATACAGTTACCAATATGGCAATAATTAGCCAGTCAATTTTGGTGATATCATCAAAGCTTGGAAGAAATGAAATAGTATAGGCAACTGCTAAAGAAAACAACAAACCTCCTGCAAATCCTTCCCAAGTTTTTTTAGGAGATACCCTTTCAAATAATTTGTGTTTTCCGAAATTTTTGCCTGCTAAATAAGCTCCTGTATCGCTTGCCCAAAGCAATAGAAAAAAGCCCATTGGCAATCCGGCACTATATTCTACAGAATCAAAAAATGCTGTTTTGGAAAGCATTACAATTGGCAAGGTGATATAAATAATTCCTAAAACCTGAAATGCGAGAGTTGAGAATTCGGTATGAGTATTTTCATATAATTTGATGATGAAAATAATTAAAAATATTGGAATCAAATTATAATACCATGCGAGAGATAAATGTGCCGAAAAAGTAATCGAAAACATTACAAACATGACTGAACCTGCAATGATTCCTAAATATTTTTCAAGCCATGATTTATCCGGCAAAACCAATTCATAAAATTCTTTTAAACAAAGAAAATTTACAGCAAACAATAATATGAAAAAAGAAATATTGCTTAACATGATGCACCCAACAACGGCAGTAACATATATGAATCCGGTTATTGTTCGTTGCAAAAAATTACTTCTCATTGACGTTTAATTTTTATTATTTAAAAAAGTGATTGCATCGGCCTCATCAACTTCATTTACTAAAATATCAATATTGCCAAATGCCTGAAGACTGCTGTCCTTCTTATTCATCTCAACTGCATCAATGCCATTCTCACGAAGCATTGTTAACACAATTTGTGCTTCGATAGAATTTGTTGTTGTAAAAACTTTTACCCAATTATCCTTCATAAATTTGTTCCTCCTTTTTTTGGTTGATATGCATCAGATAAATAATTCCAACACACAAAATAAAACTAAGCACATTAATATACACAGGAAAAATATAATCCTCCTTCAAGAAATCAATCGCACCTTCATTCCATTTATAATAACTGGCAAGCAATGCCAATAAGTTATTGATAAAATGTGCAATCACCGATACCCACAAACTTCCTGAATAGGCAAACATATACCCCAGAAAAACTCCAAGAGTTAAACGTGGCAGAAATCCAAAAAACTGCATGTGAAATGCACTGAAAATAATTGCAGTTGTCCAAACAGCAACATGCTTGTTCTTAAAACACATCACAAAAAATTGTTGCAAAGCACCTCTAAATAAAAGCTCTTCACAAAAAGCCGGAATTAAAGCAACAACAATGATGTTTATTAATAATCCGCCAAATGAATCTGTTTTAATAAACGCTTGAGTGAGTTGTGCAGCAGAGTCTTCGGCAGCTCTTAACAGATGCTCAATACTGGCCATTGAATCAGGAAAAGTGATACTTCCATTAAAATAAATTAGCCATGAAATAAGAGGTGTTGAAATGATCATCAACGCTAAACCAAATGAAATATCTTTAAAAGTAAATCGAGATTTTATATTTAAAAATGTTGCTGAATCCTGCTGAATTGCTTTTGGGAAAAACCATGCAGGAACAACAAACAATCCTATAGAAATAAATACCTGTAAAAATTTTGCAGCATTAAGAACATTGGGGTCGGTAGAAATATTTGAAAGAATAGAAAAATCTTTCATCACATCTATACCAAAAAATGGTTTTAAAAATAACATTCCAAAAACTGAAAACGCAGAATAAAAAAATACCACCATCCCGATAAAAATCAGAAAGCGTGAGATAAAAAAAAGTATCTGTGATTGTACTGAAACGTTTTCGCGCATTTGCGTATTTTTGTCGCGCAAAATAAACAAGTATTGGTTAAAATAGGAAAAATAGATTTGGGGGAGTTCCCTCTTTTACTCGCTCCGATGGAAGATGTGAGTGATCCGCCTTTTCGTGCGGTATGTAAAGACAATGGTGCCGACCTGATGTATACAGAATTTATTTCTTCGGAGGGATTGATTCGTGATGCCATAAAAAGTTTAAAGAAACTGGAGTTTTTTGAATACGAACGCCCGATTGGAATACAAATTTTTGGCGGAGATGAGGAAGCCATGCGCATGGCAACACAAATTGTAGATGCCACAAATCCCGATTTAGTGGATATTAATTTTGGTTGCCCGGTAAAAAAAGTGGTATGCAAAGGTGCCGGTGCCGGAGTTTTAAAAGATGTTCCTCTGATGGTAAGATTGACGGAGGCTGTTGTAAAGTCAACACATTTGCCTGTAACAGTTAAAACACGTTTGGGTTGGGATGATAATAGCCGTAATATTATGGATGTTGCCGAACGTCTTCAGGATGTTGGCATACAAGCATTATCCATACACGGCCGAACTCGCACTCAAATGTATAAAGGTGAAGCCGATTGGAGTTTGATAGCCAAAGTGAAAGAAAACCAAAGAATTCATATTCCAATTTTTGGTAATGGAGATATTGATTCACCGCAGAAAGCACTAGAATATAAAAACCGTTTTGGGGTAGATGGAATTATGATTGGTCGTGCCGCAATTGGTTATCCTTGGATATTTAACGAGATCAAACATTATTTTAAAACAGGAGAAGAATTACCTCCCCCAACAATTGCCGAACGTGTAAAAGTTTGCCGCAAGCATTTAAACTTTTCAATTAAATGGAAAGGCGATGTGTTGGGATTGCTTGAAATGCGTAGGCATTACAGTCAGTATTTTAAAGGACTTCCAAATTTTAAAGAATACCGTATGCAGTTGGTTACACTTGATGATTTTGATTTAGTGAATGGAGTATTGGAAGAAGTTTCAGAAAAATATTCTCAACTGACGCCAGAGTAAAAAAAATAAAAGCAGAAAAACGTTACAACAATTAAAAAGTATTTAAACAATTCTGATGCTATGTTGTTAAGATAGCGTTCGTTAAATATATTATGATACAAATCATTTTTTTATATATTTACCGAGCAATACATTTGAAGGCGAAAATATTATGGGTTCATCAGCTCTTATCCTATTAACACTTTGTGGAATTGCCTTTGCGGGAGCAGGTATTTTACTCTCTTGGGCGGTTGCAAAAACATCAAAAAATTCACAGAAAGGTGAAACTTACGAATGTGGAATTCCAACATCAGGAACTTCTTGGATACAATTTAACGTAGGATATTATTTATTCGCATTGATATTTTTAGTATTCGATGTGGAACTTGTTTTTATGTATCCATGGGCAGTTGTTGTGAAAGAAGTTGGCATGCCTGCATTATTTGAAATTCTAGTATTTATGTTCATTCTGTTTATGGGTTTATTATATGCATGGAAGAAAGGAGCTTTGGAATGGAAATAAATAAAAGCATGGAAGGTAAATTAACTTTCCCAGGCCAAATTCACGAAACTACCGATGGTGGAATTTTAGTTACCAAATTAGATGATGTAATTAATTGGGCTCGTTCCAATTCTTTATGGCCATTAGTGTTTGGAACAAGTTGCTGCGCTATTGAAATGATGTCGGCAGCTGATGCTAAATATGATTGGTCGCGCTTTGGTTTTGAAGTTGCACGTGCAACACCTCGCCAAGCAGATTTAATTATTGTTGCAGGAACAATCGTAATGAAAATGGCTCCTGTTTTAAAACGTTTATACGATCAAATGCCTGACCCAAAATATGTGATAGCAATGGGTGCTTGTACAATTTCAGGAGGACCGTTTTTTTATAATACTTATTCAGTTGTTAAAGGCGTTGACCATGTTATTCCGGTTGATGTTTATATTCCGGGATGTCCACCACGACCAGAAGCATTGCTTCATTCGATGATTACCCTTCAGGAAAAAATCAAACACGAACAATATTTCAAAAAGAAAATAGAAGAGATTAGATGAGCACCGAAGAATTAAAAAATAGCATCACCGCAATTTTACCTTCATCAACTTTTGATGAAACGGGAGAATTTTTAAATGTTGTTATTACTTCTGAAGAATTGCTTCCTTTAATGAATACTCTTCGCACAAAAAGCGAGTTTGATTTCGACTTTTTATTCTGTTTAACTTGCATTGATTGGAAAGATCATTTGATGATGGTATACCATTTACTTTCAAAAACTCATCAGCATACTTTAGTTATTAAAGCAAAAATTGCAGACCGTAACAATGCTCAAATTGAAACTGTTTGTAATATATGGCGAACAGCCGAATTTCATGAACGTGAAGTTTTTGATTTGTTCGGAGTAAAATTTATCAATCATCCTGATTTGCGTAGATTATTTTTAAGTGACGACTGGGTAGGTCATCCTTTAAGAAAAGATTACACAGACGAAAATATGATATCGTTATGAGAGGCCTGATAGGAGAAGATATATTAACCGAAGAAGGTGAGTTCATTATTAATATGGGCCCTCAGCATCCATCAACTCATGGTGTATTGCATTTAAAAATTTGGCTTGACGGTGAAACTGTAAAAAGAATTCAGCCAAATTTAGGATACATACATCGCTCTATCGAAAAGATGAGTGAAAGTCTTTCTTATCGCAACTTTATTTTTGCTACTAGCCGCATGGATTATTTAGCGGCACATGTCAATAATGAAGCTTGCGCTTTAACCGTTGAAAAAGGTTTACAACTTGAAGTTCCACAACGTGCAAAAGTTATTCGCACAATTTTGTCGGAACTTACCAGACTTCAATCACACCAATTATGGTGGGGTTGTACAGGTTTAGATTTAGGAGGAGTTACTCCTTTCTTTTATGCATTCCGCGAACGTGAAGCGATCATGGAAATTTTTGAAGAAACTTGTGGTGCCCGTCTCACACAAAACTATATGGTGCCAGGAGGTATCATGTATGATGTGCATCCAAATTTTCAGAAGAGAGTAAAAGATGTGATGATTCAGATCAAAGGGAAATTTGAAGAGTATGATAATATCATGACCGGTAATGTGATCTTAGAAAATCGTTTAAAAGGTGTAGGATATTTATCAAAAGAAGACGCATTAAGTTATGGAGTTACCGGACCAACTGCAAGAGCATCTGGTTTAAGTTGCGATCTCAGAAAATCAAATCCATATTCCGCTTACGATCAAGTTCAGTTTGATGAAATATTAGATACAGGCGGAGATTGTTATGCAAGATACATGGTGCGAATGAGGGAAATGAGACAATCAGTTTCAATCATCGAACAATTAATTGATAATATTCCGGAAGGAGATTTTCAGGCAAAAACAAAAAATGTAATAAAACTTCCTAAAGGAGAATTTTACCAAAGAGTGGAAACTCCAAGAGGAGAGTTGGGAGTGTTTATAGTGAGTGATGGCGCAGCAAGTCCTTATAGAATTAAATATCGTTCACCCGGATTTTCAAATTTATCAGCTTTGCCAATCATGGCTAAAGGTGGAAAAATTGGAGACTTGGTAGCAATAATGGCAACAATTGATTTGGTAATTCCTGATATCGACAGATGAGAATATTTTTATCATATAGCTTTTCGGCACTGGCAACTTTTATCCATAGTTTCCTAGCAGGTTTAATCTCAAACGGGATGTTTTTACTTGTTACCGAAATGGTAATTACCGGAGTGAGTCTTATCGTTTTTTTAGTGCTGTTATGTTTCTTTTTAGGATACATGGAACGCAGGGTTGCAGCATTTATGGAAATTCGTTTAGGCCCAAATCGTGTTGGTCCGCAAGGAACTTTACAAATTGTTGCTGATACTGTAAAATTATTGTTCAAAGAAGGGCTTACACCGGATAGTTCTGATAAATTTCTATTCAACCTAGCTCCATTTATTATGGTGGTAGCTTCAATGTTAGTAGTAGCTCCAATTGCATTTGCAAAAGATTTTCAATTGTACGACATCAATATTGGGGTATTATATGTTTCGGCAGTTTCTTCTATCAGTGTGATTGGAATATTGATGGCAGGCTGGTCGAGTAATAATAAATATTCATTACTTGGCGCAATGCGAAGTGGAGCTCAGATTGTGAGTTATGAATTATCTGTTGGTTTATCATTAATATCTATAGTTATTTTAAGCGGAAGTTTAAGTCTTGGAGATATTGTTAAGAGTCAGGAAAACGGATGGTGGATCATCAAAGGACATATTCCAATTATTATTTCATTTGTAATTTTTGTAATCGCTTCTACAGCTGAAATTAACCGTGCACCTTTTGATTTGGCAGAAGCTGACCAAGAGCTAACCGGAGGATTTCATACCGAATATGCAGGAATGAAATTCGCAATGTTTTTATTATCTGAATATATCAATCTGTTTGTGGTATCGGCAATTGCGGCAACATTATTTTTAGGTGGTTGGATGCCTTTTCATATTGGAGGATTAGTATCTTTTAATCATATTATGGATTATATTCCTTCATCGTTATGGTTTTTTGGCAAAACATTTTTTGTGATATTTATTATCATGTGGTTTAGATGGACATTCCCTCGTTTGAGAGTTGATCAGCTACTCACACTTGAGTGGAAATATTTATTACCAATAAGTATGGTGAATGTGATTTTTGTAACTGTGATGGCGATAATGGGTTGGCATTTATAATAGTTGGAAATTGAGAATGAATAATTTAGAATTAATAACGAATAACTTAATAACTCAATAACGTGTTTCTAAAAGAGTATTTCGGCACAATATATAAATCAGTTAAATCCTTACTTATCGGGATGAAAGTGACGGGATATTATTTTACCCATCTCAAAGAAATTCAAACTGAAGAGTATCCTGATAATCGTGCAACCTTAAAAATGTTTGATCGTTTTAAAGGTGAAGTAGTAATGCCCCATGATGAAAACAACGAGCATCGCTGCACAGGTTGCCAAGCTTGTGAAATTGCTTGTCCCAACGGAACAATAAAAATCATTACCAAACAGGAAATACTTGCAGACGGAAAAAAGAAAAAACGTATCGACACATTTGTTTACCGTTTAGACCTTTGTACCATGTGTAATTTGTGTGTGGTGGCTTGTCCTTCTGATGCAATTGTAATGGCTCAGAATTTTGAACATAGCGTTTACGATAAAAAACAATTGAAAAAAATATTAAATAATCCCGACTCAAAATTGATGGCGGGTGTAGAGTAAGAATTTAGAATTACTATTTACGAATTAATTAGAATGCAAACCAAAGTCCAACAACTAACAACTAATAACTAATAACTATAGTGAGTGCATCAATAATTATATTTTACATTTTAGCAGCCATCATTTTGGGTGGAGGAATTCTTGCTGTTACAGCAAGGAAGATTTTCCGTTCGGCTATCTATTTGTTGTTCTCTCTAATAGGTATTGCAGGATTGTATTTTTTCTTAAACTACGAATTTATTGCTGCTGTGCAAATTGTAGTTTATGTTGGAGGTATTGTAGTACTAATCATTTTTTCAATTTTTCTTACCCATGCTTCGGGCGCGGATATGCAAGAGCCAAAATTAATACCTGCCTTGTTCTCAGCTTTTGCAGCTTGTTTTGCTTGTGCGCTTGTTATTCTTCTCATCAACAACCATACTTTTATTCCAACATCAAATACCGTTATTGAACCTACCGTTAAAACTATTGGTCGACAAATGTTGAGTACAACAGAACACGGATTTATATTGCCTTTTGAAGTGGTGAGTATGTTATTACTCGCAGCTATGATTGGCTCAATTGTTATCGCATTAAAAACAAAACCAAAAGCATGACAATAAAAAATAATGAATAATGAACATTGAATATCGAATAATGAAGTAGGAATAAATGCCAAAAGAAACAAAAGGTTAAAATTGATTTATGAATGATGATGTTAAAGGAAATAAAAAGTTCGATTTAGAAGCGAGGCTAATAGACTTTGCAGTTCTAATAATTGAATTGACTGAAAGTTTGATTAACACAAGAGCTGGAAATCATTTAGCCGGACAAATAGTTAGATCTGGAACATCACCCGCTTTAAATTATGGTGAAGCTCAAAGTGCAGAGTCAAGAAATGATTTCGTTCATAAGTTTAAAGTGATATTAAAAGAGTTAAGGGAAACGAGGGTAGCTTTAAAAATTATAGAGAAAGTTCCTTTGACAAAGAAGTTGGAATTGACAGATAAAATAATGACAGAATGTAATGAGTTGATTTCAATTTTTGTTAAAAGTATTGAAACAACAAGAAAGAATAATATTAAAGAAAATAAATAATAATGAACACTGAACAAAAAATATCGAGTAAAGAAAAAGTTGTTGATAGTTTTTCAACTTCATTATTCTTCATTCAATGTTCGATATTCGATATTCAAATTAAATTATGAACGAAATTGGTTTAACACAAGTATTATTTGTTAGCACGATATTATTCTTTATCGGTGTGTATGGATTTCTTACACGCAGAAACATGGTCACAATGCTGATGGCAATCGAATTAATTTTAAACAGCGTGAACATCAATTTTGTGGCGTTCAATAAATTTTTATACGCTGATAAATTAGATGGAACATTTTTTACCATATTTATTATAACCATTGCTGCTGCTGAAGCTGCCGTGGCAATTGCCATTATTATTCATTTGTATCGCAACTCAAAAACAATTGATGTTAACGATGCCGATTTGATGAAGTTTTAAAAATAAATAATGAACACTGAACATCAAATTTCGAATGATGAAGTGAAATAAAAAATGAAAAGAAATAAAAACAATGATTAAAAATGAATAATAAATTTCGAATAGTGAATAGATATTGAATTAATTTTTAAACTTCAATATTCTTCATTCAATGTTCGATGTTCGATATTCAATTATTAATATGAACGAAAATATATACATAGCACTGATTCCACTTTTGCCTTTAGCAACTTTTGTATTGCTGGGTTTGTTTGGCAGAAAATACCTGAGCGGGATTTCAGGAATGATCGGAACACTTTCATTGCTTGCATCAACTCTTATTTCACTTGTTACTGCATATAATTATTTTTTTATTACGGAAAGAGTAAATGGTGTTTTTCAACCCATCATTGCTCTAAAATATACCTGGCTGCAATTTTCAACTAATGTATCCATCGACTTAGGAATCATGCTCGATCCAATATCAATGATGATGATCGTGGTAGTAACTTTTGTTTCGCTAATGGTGCATGTTTTCAGTTTGGGTTATATGAAAGGTGAAGAAAGATTTGCAACTTATTATGCGTTTCTTTCCTTGTTCACTTTCTCAATGCTTGGTTTGGTTTTATCTACCAATATTTTTCAGATCTATATGTTTTGGGAATTGGTGGGCGTTTCATCATTCCTACTCATCGGATATTATTTTGATAAACCATCGGCAGTTGCTGCATCTAAAAAAGCATTCATCGTTACCCGTTTTGCCGATTTAGGTTTTTTGATTGGAATTTTAATATTAGCATACAATGCTGAAACATTAGATTTCGGAACACTCATCGAAAGATTAACTGATGCAACTTCTCCATATTTAATCAATTCAACAGCTTCCACATTACTCGGTGTAAGCGCATTAACGTGGGGATTGGTATTGGTGTTTTTAGGTGGTGCCGGAAAATCAGCAATGTTCCCATTTCATATTTGGTTACCGGATGCAATGGAAGGTCCAACTCCAGTTTCAGCATTAATTCATGCTGCAACGATGGTTGTTGCCGGAGTATTTTTAGTTGCCAGATTATTTCCAATTTTTGCTTTTGATGTTTCGGCATTAGCTGTAGTAAAATATGTTGGTGCATTCTCGGCTTTGCTTGCAGCAATTATTGCTTGTACACAAACTGATATCAAAAGAGTACTGGCATATTCAACCATGTCGCAAATAGGTTATATGATGTTCTCTTTAGGGGTTTCAAAACATGGTGGTGAAAGCGGTTTAGGTTATATGGCTTCGATGTTCCACTTGTTTACTCATGCATTTTTTAAATCATTGTTATTTTTGGGAGCTGGTGCTGTAATACATTTGGTTCACAGCAACGAAATGAAAGATATGGGCGGACTAAGAAAGCTAATGCCTATCACTCATATTACCTTTTTAATTGCCTGTTTAGCTATCGCTGGTATTCCTCCTTTTGCTGGATTTTTTAGTAAAGAAGAAATTTTGATGGCAGCATTTCACTCTGATAAATTAATTTATTTCGTTGCATTATTTACTTCAGGTCTCACTGCATTTTATATGTTCCGATTATACTTCTCCATTTTTTGGAGCAAAGAATCACATGCACATGCCGATCATGGTGAAGGAACTTTATCAATGAAAATACCTTTGATTATTTTGGCAGTATTCGCAGGTTTTGCAGGTTTTGCTCCATTATCATCTTTAGTAACTTCAGATGGCGCTGCTATCGAAACACATATTGATGTTATATTTACTATCGCTCCGGTTTTGCTTGCTGTTGGTGGAATATTACTGGCAACAAATTTATACAAAAACGAAAACAGCAAACCACAATCTATCGCAACATCGCTCGGAGGATTTTATACAGCTGCCTATAAAAAATTCTATATGGATGAACTCTATTTGTTCATTACAAAAAATATCATTTTTAATATGATAGGAAATGCTGCAGCCTGGATTGACAAAAATATTGTTGATGGTTTCATGAATTTATTGGCAGATACAACAGCACATATTTCTGAACTCATCAAAGGTTTTCAATCAGGAAAATTACAGCAATATGCAGTATACTTTTTTGCCGGTATAATCGGATTTATGTTATTGTTCATTTATTTATGGTCGTAAAAATAAGAGTATGATAACAACCGAAATTCGCAATTCAATGAAACAAGTTCTCGCTCAACTTAATCATGTTGGACTTGAACTTAATCGTCCGCATGAAGATGTTGTTACACTTACTGTATGCTCTGGTGCTCGTAAGTCTATCAGCGACTTGATGAACATTTTTTTATTGAGTAATTCAGTTTCGAACAACCAAAATAAAAGTTTAGATACTCTGTTGAATGAATGCAAAAAAATGGATTCTCAATTTGAACAAATTGATTTATCGAAAATTGTTTGTAAAGAAATGAATTCATCAGAATGTGAAGGGAAATATTGTTTAGACATTAAAAATGTAAGCGATTGTTTTGTTGTTGCAAATAAATTGAAAACAATTGTATTGAATAAATTAGCGATAAGCGAAAGCGAATTAGAAAATTAACGAATGACGAACTTATCTATATTAATCATTTTCCCTCTGCTCACAACAATAGCAATATTGTTTTGCAGAAATACTACGCAGATCAAATGGACAGCATTGCTGGGCTCTTTGATTCAGCTAGTTCTTGCATCGTTGTTGATGTATTCATATTATGCCGAACGAGCAACAGGCAACACCTCTCAAATGTTGTTTGAACAACGTTACAGTTGGTACAGCGCTTTAAATATTGAATATTACATTGGGGTGGATGGGATTTCAGTAATCATGATTATGCTAACAGCATTTGTGGTTGCCTGCGGAATTCTTATCTCATGGAAAATTGAAACGCTTACCAAAGAATTTTTCTTCTTACTATTATTATTGAGTGTTGGTACTTACGGATTTTTTATATCGTTAGATCTATTCACAATGTTTTTCTTTTTGGAGTTAGCAGTAATACCTAAATATTTATTGATTGCAATTTGGGGCAGCGGCAAAAAAGAATACAGCGCAATGAAACTTGCATTGATGTTAATGGGTGGTTCCGGATTAGTTTTAATAGGATTGCTTGCAACTTATTTTAATACAGATATTGGAAGTGGAGTTCATACTTGGGATCTATTAAAAATTGCCCATCTTCATATTCCATACGAAACACAATTATTTATTTTCCCATTTTTGTTTGTTGGATTTGGAGTGTTTACTGCATTATTTCCTTTTCATACTTGGGTACCGGATGGTCACTCATCAGCACCAACTGCTGCATCTATGTTCCTTGCCGGAATATCAATGAAACTTGGTGGTTACGGAGCTTTACGTGTAGCAACTTATTTGATGCCTGAAGCTGCTCAACATTATTCGTGGATCATTGTTTTGCTTGCAACTATCGCAATAATTTATGGAGCATTCGCTACATTGATGCAGAAAGATTTGAAATATATCAACGCATATTCTTCGGTTAGCCATTGCGGATTTATTTTACTTGGAATTGGAATGCTAACTAAAACAGCACTCATTGGTGCAGTGATGCAAATGGTTTCTCATGGTTTAATGACAGCCCTTTTCTTCGGTGCTATAGGAATGATTTACGAACGCACACATACACGTCAGATAAAAGAATTAGGAGGATTATTAAAAACTATTCCATTCCTTTCTTCGGTATTTATCATTGCCGGTTTATGTTCACTAGGCTTACCTGGATTCAGCGGATTTGTTTCGGAGATGGTAGTTTTTATGGGAGCATGGCAACGACCTGATGCATTTCATCGTATTGCAACAATACTTGCTGCAGCATCAATTGTAGTTACGGCAGTTTATATTTTACGTGCTGCCGGAAGCGCAATTATGGGGCCGATAAAAAATGAACATTTTAATCATCTCAAAGATGCAACATGGAATGAAAAAATAGCTTCGGTATTATTGATCGTTGCAATTTTATCAATCGGGCTTGCACCGTTTTGGTTAATCAATATCATATCACCCGACACACAACTAATCATGGAAAATATTGCTAGAGGAGCAATTGGTGGATAGTTAATGGTGATTTGTTGATTCGTTTATAGGATGTTAAATATTGTGTAATAGAAAAATAAAAAAGTTAAGTATGTGTAAAGGTTGAATGTGTTAAAATTAATATGCAATTAACCATTAAACCAATCACCCTATTAACTAAAAAAATATGAATACAGATTTTTTTATATTGATGAAACCCGAGTTGAGCATAACGTTCATCATCTTTATTTTGCTTACACTTAAAGTGTGGGATGGAATAAAAGAGAACACCACGCTTATTCATCTGACCAACTTTTTATTGCTAATCAATTTTCTTATCGGATTTATTGGAAACAGCACCGGTGCTCTTTTTAATGGGATGTATCACACAACCGATCTTTTATCATTAGAAAAAAATATTCTAAATTTCGGAACACTCATTATTTCTCTTCAAGCTTTCGAATGGATAAAAAACCATAAGCATGTAATCGAATTTTATATTTTACTGCTTACTACTTTGCTAGGCATGTTCTTTATGGTTTCGAGCGGTAACTTTTTAATGTTCTATCTTGGTTTAGAGTTAGCTTCAATTCCGTTAGCAGCAATCGTAAATTTTGATCTCGAAAAAATAAAATCTTCAGAAGCTGCTGTAAAAATGATTTTGTCATCAGCATTTGCATCTTGTATGATGTTGTTCGGTATTTCGATGCTTTATGGAACAACAGGAACTTTGAATTTTGCAGAATTGCCTCAATTAATTACAGGCGGTTCACTACAAATCATGTCGTTGATTTTTGTGTTCACAGGATTTGCTTTTAAACTTTCAGCCGTTCCGTTTCACTTATGGACAGCCGATGTTTATGAGGGCGCACCTGTTCCGGTTACAGCATATTTATCAGTGATATCAAAAGCTGCAATGGTTTTTGTTTTCATTTCTATTTTAAATCCATTATTCGTAAACGCGCAAAATGTATGGTACAATATGTTGTTTCTAACAATCGTGCTTACTATTACAATAGGAAATCTTTTTGCCATACGACAAAATAATATCAAACGTTTTCTTGCATTCTCTTCCATCTCACAAGTAGGATTTATATTACTCGGAATTTCTTCTGGAACACATATGGGTGTTACTGCAAGTATTTACTTTTTGATCGTGTATGTTTTCTCTAATCTTGGTGCATTTGGAGTAATTGCTTTGGTATCTGCTCAAACAGAAAAAGAAAACATCAGCGACTATAAAGCATTTTATAAAAACAATAAAACATTGAGTTGGATAATTACTATCGCTTTGTTTTCATTAGCGGGAATCCCTCCAACAGCAGGCTTCTTTGGGAAAATGTTTTTGGTAACTGCCGGAGCAAGCAAAGGAAATTATGTGCTCATTATCATTGCCGTTTTGAATATGGTGGTTTCACTTTATTATTATTTGCGTGTGGTAAAAGCAATTTTTGTTGACGAAAATAATGAGCCGATAGAAAAAGTTGAAGGAAACATTTTTACAAAAGCATCTTTGATAATTTGCATGGCAGGAATTATTTTAACAGGATTCGCAAGTGTGTTATATGATTATATTAATTCACTCATGTAAATAAAGTTGACTGTTAACGATTATCAATTTATCGTTGACCAATAACTTAATAAACAGCAACCAATAACTAAATAAATGGCATTAAATTCAACACATACATTTGAAGATCTTGGCGAAATTAAATGTGCCATCGTTGAAAAAAACTGTTCAACAGAAAGAGCAGATTTTTTAAAATCTCTACTGGAATTTAATAAATATACTGTTGTGGTTGTGCCTAGTCCTCCTGCAAAAATTGCTGCAAAACCAGTTGTTGCAGAGGGTGAAACTCAAGCAGAAACTCAAGCACCAATTGCACCAACAACATTTACTGTTGGCGTAACAGATGTTTCATTTAGTCCTATCAATGCAGTATTTAACCGTGAATTAAAAATTGCAACAGGTCAGGTTGTTACTAAAGAATATTGGAACCAAAAAGAAACCACTATCAAAACTGAAGAGTGGTATTGGAAGAGCTAGAAATATTAGAAAATATTTTTACTAATTAACACAACCTCATTTAATTCTTAGTATTTCAGTCAAACATTTCATTTTTTATAACAGTTTATTCCTGTTATTTTGCTGCTTTATTTTCAGCAAATCTATATGCACACAGTTAAACAAGTCGAAGATAACCGTCAGGAAGTAAAAAGAAATTTTATTGCTTATCTGGAAAAAATGAATCAAAGGAAAACTCCTGAAAGATTCGCAATTCTAGATGAGATTTACATGAACGAGATTTACTTAGATAAAAAGCATTTCGATGCAGAAAGTTTGTTTCTTCACATGAAAAATAATAATTATCGTGTGAGCAGAGCAACGGTATATAACACGCTTGACTTATTAGTAGAATGTGGCCTAGTAACAAAACATCAGTTTGGTGAAAACATCACAAAATATGAAGCCGGACTAGGAAACAAGCAACACGATCACTTGATCTGCAATAAGTGTAATAAAGTTCTTGAATTTTGTGATCCTCGCATTCAGCAAATAAAAAACATGATGGGCGAACTATTACATTTTGAAATTACGCATCACTCGTTACATTTGTTTGGTGATCCAAAACTTGATGCAAATGGAAAATGTATCGCTTGCGAAAAAGAGGTGAAGTGATTACACATATGAAAGAACTCAATAACTAATAACCCAATAACAAATAACTAATAACAAAATGATAGATGTAGTACTCGGTCTCCAATGGGGAGATGAAGGTAAAGGAAAAATAGTTGATGTACTTACTCCTCAATATGATGCGGTTGCAAGATTTCAAGGAGGACCAAATGCAGGTCATACACTTGAGTTTAATGGTCAGAAGCATGTGTTGAACACAATACCCTCAGGTATTTTTCATCAAAATTGTATCAATATTATTGGCAATGGTGTGGTAATAGATCCGGTTACTTTGAAAAAAGAAATCGAAAAAATTATTGCTTCTGGTGCTAACCCTAAAAAGAATTTATACATCTCACAAAAAGCACATTTGATTTTGCCAACACACCGTTTGGTTGATGCTGCAAGTGAAGCCAATAAAGGTGAGCATAAAATTGGTTCAACATTACGTGGAATCAGTCCAACTTATCAAGATAAAATTGGAAGAAGCGGTTTACGCATTGGCGATATATTAGCTCCGAATTTTAAGGCTAAATATGATTCAGCTGTATCAAATCATAAAATGTTGCTCGATCGTTTTAATTTTAAATATGATTTAAGCGAACACGAGCCAGCATTTTTTGAAGCAATTGAATTCATCAAACAATTTCAGATTATCAACTCCGAATATTTTATTCATGATTTGTTAAGTAAAGGAAAAAAAATATTAGCAGAAGGTGCACAAGGAACTTTATTAGACATTGATTTTGGTTCATACCCATTTGTAACTTCATCAAATACAATAACCGGTGGAGTATGCAGTGGACTAGGAGTTTCGCCTAGTAAGATCAATAAGGTTTATGGTATTTTCAAAGCATACTGTACTCGCGTGGGAAGTGGACCATTTCCTACCGAACAGGAAAATGAAACAGGAGAAAAATTACGTAAATTAGGATTTGAATTTGGCGCTACAACCGGACGTGCAAGAAGAACGGGTTGGCTTGATCTTCCAACGTTAAAATATGCATTAATGCTTAACGGTGTTACAGATCTGATATGTACAAAAAGTGATGTACTAAGCGGATTTGAAGAAGTGCTTGTTTGTGATGAATATGAAATTGAAGGAAAACTCACTAACGAAATACCATTCAATGTAGCTGATGCAAAAATCACCCCTCAATATAAATCATTTAAAGGATGGAGCGAAGATCTTTCAGTAATAAAAGATTATGAAAAACTTC
>CAIUEQ010000278.1 GCA_903898215.1 uncultured Bacteroidota bacterium
ACACACCCTATGATCAACTTGTTTGGGATGTTGGGCATCAAGCATACGGACATAAAATTTTAACAGGAAGAAGAGAAGAATTTTATTCAAACCGCATTTACAAAGGTCTTTCTGGTTTTCCAAAACGAAGTGAAAGTGAATACGACACATTCGGTGTTGGCCATTCATCAACTTCTATCTCAGCTGCATTAGGAATGGCTGTTGCTTCACGATTAAAAGGCGAATTTGACCGTCAACATATTGCAGTTATTGGTGATGGAGCTATGACAGCAGGACTTGCCTTTGAAGGATTAAACCATGCCGGCATCGAGAACTCAAACTTGCTGGTTGTACTCAACGATAACTGCATGTCAATAGATCAAAATGTTGGTGCATTAAAAGAATATTTAACAGATATTACCACTTCACCAACTTATAATAAATTTAAAGATGACGTTTGGAAAACTCTAAATAAATTAAAAAAAGTTGGACATGTATCTCAGGATATCATAACAAAAATTCATGATACCATGAAGTCGGGGTTACTTAAGCAAAGTAATATGTTTGAGTCCTTGAAGTTTAGGTATTTTGGACCTATTGACGGACATGATGTAAACCATTTGGTTAAAGTAATGAACGACCTTAAAAAAATTCCTGGTCCGAAATTATTGCATTGTATTACCGTTAAAGGAAAAGGATTTGAACTTGCCGAAAAAAACCAAACCAAATGGCACGCCCCCGGATTATTTGATAAAGTTACAGGTGAGATTTATAAAAAAATTCCAGATAAACTTCAGCCACCAAAATACCAAGATGTATTTGGAAATACAATGGTTGAGCTTGCCGAACAAAACTCAAAAATTGTGGGCGTAACACCTGCAATGTTATCAGGCTCTTCTCTCAATATTATGATGAATAAAATACCCAACCGAACTTTTGATGTGGGTATTGCCGAGCAACATGCTGTTACTTTTAGTGCGGGTTTAGCAACACAAGGAATGATTCCTTTTTGCAATATTTATTCATCATTTATGCAACGTGCTTTTGATCAGGTTGTGCATGATGTTGCTTTGCAAAAACTGCATGTGATATTTTGTTTGGATCGTGCCGGGCTAGCAGGTGCAGACGGTGCAACACATCATGGCATGTTGGATATTCCTTTTATGCGATGCATCCCGAATATGATCGTGAGCGCTCCAATGAATGAAGAAGAATTACGAAACTTGATGTATACAGCATCTCTCGAAAAAAATTCAGGACCATTTTCAATCCGTTATCCGCGTGGAAATGGAGTGATGCCTGAATGGAAAACTCCTTTAAAAGAAATTGAAATTGGTAAAGGAAGAAAACTTAGAGAGGGTGATGAAATTGCCATATTATCTATTGGGCATGTTGGAAATTTTGCAGCCGATGCAGCCGATCAATTAGCAGTTGAAGGAATAAAAATTGCTCATTACGATATCAGATTTGTTAAACCTTTAGATGAAGTAATGATGCACGAAATTTTTAGTAAATATAAAAAGATCATCACTGTTGAAGATGGAACAATTGTAGGAGGAATGGGAAGTGCTATTTTGGAATTTATGTCACAACATCATTATTCATCCGAAATAAAAATGCTGGGAATGCCTGATAAAATTGTTGAGCATGGCGAGCAACCAGAACTTTATAAAGAATGTGGTTACGATACTCCTGCAATTATTAGTGCTGTAAAGTTGATGTAAGAATTATCTAAAACGCATTGCACATCATTTAGTAAAAAAGTATAATCTCCTTTATTAAATAAAACGGTAAAAGAAATTTTTCAACTCTTTCTGAATTTTATTTTTGCTTCGTGATTTGAAGTTTTGCCAAATCAAAACCTTTCTCTTTTAATCGAAGAATAATTTGATCATATACTGCAGCATCCATTTTAGCAGTTCTTGACAGTATCCATAAATATTTTTTGTTTGGATGACTAACAACAGCATAACTATAATCGTCAGCCAAATCAATGATCCAATATTTTGCTTTGAATGGCCAAAAAAATTGCACTTTTAATTTTGCATTTCCTGAGTTTTCTTCAACAAATGCTTTTCCTTTAATGTATGCTTGCTTACCATCCACACTATCTTTATTACATCTGTTTTCAACTATCACATAATCTTTATCTGTAATAGTATATTCGGCAGTAGTGCAATTACATCCTTTCTGAAAAACTTGAGGATACGATGCTATTTCGTACCATTTGCCCATATATTTTTTCAAATCAACATGAGGAACAGTTTGAAGTGTTTGTGATTTTGTCATCGT
>CAIUEQ010000279.1 GCA_903898215.1 uncultured Bacteroidota bacterium
ACCCAATTTTTTTTTCGCGAACATCATGTTCGAGTTTGTGCGTGTGTTGTGTTACTTATTAAATGGTAAAAACCATTGCAATTTATTTACCTATAAGCCCGAAGGGATGATATGATTTCACTCCTTCGGAGTTTTTATTTTCATTAAAGATTATTTTTATAATCATAACATCCCTTCGGGATTATTTGATTACAATTTTTAAAAGCATCACGTGCGCACAAAACAATTTTAGGTACATCATACCCGTTCTGTATTTTTTTTAATGAACAATATTCACCCTCGCATCAACAGCAACCAAATCATTTTTTGAACCAAGCAACGGATTAATATCTAGCTCTTTTATTTCGGGAGCAGCGGCAAGCAATGCTGATAATTTTAAAAGTGTTTCAATTAACATTTCTTCATTCACACCTTCTCTTCCTCTAACACCTTTTATGATTGGATAAGATTTTAAATGACTGATCATATCTTTTGCTTCATCTTTTCCAACAGGTGACAAAGCGAAAGAAACATCTTTGAAAACTTCAATAAATATTCCACCTAAACCACATACAATTTGATGGCCGAATTTCTCTTCATCTTTTGCTCCAATAAATACTTCCGTTCCTGATTTTTGTTGCTGTAATAAAACAGAAGTTGCATCTTTTATTTTCATCAATTCCGAAAAGAGTTGCTTCACTTCATAAATTTGAGTGACGTTTAATTTTACACCACCAACATCAGATTTATGAACTGGTCCAACAACTTTCATTACCAATGGAAAGCCCAATATTTCTGCATGTTTTAAGGCATCACTTAAATTTGTTGCAGTAAATTCTTGCACACGTTTTATTCCTGAAGCATCTAATAATTCTGCAACAGTTGAGGGAGATAAATATCCGTCATCAGATGCATCAATAATTTCTCTGATTCTTTTTTTATCTACTTCAACCAATTCACTTTCGTCATATGGTTTTGATGTTTTGTATACGCGTGACAATACATAACCAAAACTAACTTCATCGGTAAAATTCACATGCCCCATCGAATGAAAATGACTCACTTCATCGGCAGCTTGAATAACAGATGGAAGAATTGGAAATATCGGTTTTTTGCTAGTCTTCATTTTTTCGTGAAGCACTTCATACACATCATCTACACTCCACATTCCTGTTGTTCCAAAAACAACTACTGAACCATCAATATGATCAAAATCATAATCAACAGCATCCAAAATATGTCCGAGATGTTGCGCAGTTCCTGTTGCCAAAAAATCTATAGGATTTGAAACAGAAGAACCCGGATATAATTTCGACAATAATTCGTCAGCTTTTTCGCCTTCAATTTTTGGAACTTTCAATCCACCTTTGATGAGCACATCAGTGAGCATTACACCCGGCCCTCCGGCATGAGTGATTACAGCAATTCTATCACCGCGTAATTGTTTATGAGAAAATATTGCGGCAACATAAACCAACTCAACACGGCTGTAACAACGTACCACTCCGGCTTTTCTGAATAAAGAACTTACAGCAGTATTTGATCCGGCAAGTGAACCTGTATGTGATGAAACTGCACGCGAACCTGCCTCAGTTGAACCTGATTTTATTGCAGCAATTCGGCAACCTTTTTTAACTAGCGAACGAGCATGTTTTAAAAATCTCTTTGGATCAGAAACTTGTTCGAGATATAATAATTTTATTTTTGAACTTGTTGTTGCATCAAATTCATTGTCCCAATATTCAAGAATATCTTCTACTCCAATTTGAGCACTGTTGCCTATTGAAAAAATATTTCTGAATTTTAATCCACGAGGAATTGCAGCTTCTAAAATAAAAACCATAGTTGCTCCCGATGCAGATACACAATCACATCCCATAGGATCAAATTGAGGAATCGGACCTGCAAAAACTCCTTTATATTTTTCGGTAATTACACCTATACAGTTTGGTCCGATTAAAGAACCTCCAACAGAATTTATAATTTCAACACAACGTTTTTCAAGTGCAATTCCTTCATCACCAATTTCACTAAATCCTGCCGAGAAAAGAATAAATCCTTTGCATCCTTTTTGTAAAGCCAATACACGAATATTTGCTTCAACATATTGTGCCGACACTGCTATAATTGCTAGGTCAACCTGAGGTAAGTTTTCACAAGCTGAAAAACATTCAACCCCTTGAACAATTTTCTCTTTTGGATTTACAGCAAATAATTTTCCCGAAAACCCATGGTCGATAATATTTTTTAAAACTTTCCCACCCGGTTTGGAGACATCATTTGATGCACCTACAATAACAATACTTTTGGGGTCTAATAATTCTTTAGTGATCATTTCTTACAGCAACTTAAAGACGGCAATATAGATTCGTGGCTACTGTAAAAAATTGACAGATGTCAGGTTTTGAAATGGTGAAAGATGTCTCGAATAGAGAAATGAGGCTAGTTTTATTATAATTTTACTTTCATTCATCGATAAATATTAATTTTGGTCCATCAAATTTTTTAAATGAAAAGACAACCAATCAATAAAACAGAGCCATACAAATCAGTAATGTTTTTAACGGTTTTGTTTTGCGTTTTGTCATTAGTCGAAACTGGATGTACCGGAAATAGTACTGAAAATTGTTCTTCCATTCAGCAAGCTTTTATTTCAAAAGTTGATGGCAGCAAATCCGGAAATATCAATCAAGATATTCCTTTTACCGTTTATTTTGGAATCAATAACGGATGCGGAAAATATGGTTCTATTACCGAAACTGTTTCGGGTAATACACGAATTGTTTCCATTAATGCAAAATATGATGGTTGTGTTTGTACTGCAATGGCTAGTGTAATCTCAACCATTTATACTTTTAAAACATCACAGGCAGGAATTTATTATTTGAAATTTTCTCAAGGAAATAATTCATTTATCATCGACACTTTAACCATACAATAATTTTGACAGACAAAAATGTTTTGATTCTTTTACGAGGATTGCCGGGAAGCGGGAAAACCACATTGGCAAAGGTTTTAAGCGAAAATGGGAAATATCCGGTTCATTCAATCGACAGTTATTTTACGAATGAGATTGGAGAATATTATTTTGAGTTCGATAAAAATCATCTCGCTTATAAAAACTGTGAAGAGCAAACAAGAAAAAGTTTAGAAAATAAATCGGAAAAAGTTTTTGTCGATAATACTTTTACAATTGATTGGGAATTGGAGCCCTATTTTAAATTAGCATCGGAGTTTGATTATCTTTTGTTTGTTGTTACTGTTGAGAATTATCATGGTAATAAAAATATCCATGATACCAGTCTCGATCAATTAGAAAAGATGGCATTAAAATATAAAGTGAAGTTGATGTAAAAAATAATAGCCATGGTTTAAATCATGGCTATTAGGAATAATATTTACACTTTTAAAATACGTTACTGAATAAAAATTTTCTTTGAATAATTTTTTGTTCCATCATTAATTCTAATAAAATATATTCCTTTTGTAGCATTTGAAAAATCTATTTCATTTCCTGTTTGTTGCAGATTAATTTCTACTCCGGTTGAATTAAAAATTTTAACAGTCATGTTTTTATTATTTTGATAATCAATTTTAACAATTCCTGACGTTGGATTTGGATAAATATCTATTTGATTTATAGAATTCAATTCTTCATTTATTCCTGTAGTTGTTACAGTATTAAAAAATGTTTGACCTGAAATAGCCAATGTTGATATTTCAACTGAATATTCCATCAACAGTTTGTAAGCAGGTGTAAATTGCCAGTAATCGTATTTATATTTTGTTCCAACTGTTTCGCGTAAACGAACAACATTAGTATACGTTCCAAAAGGAGTTTTTAATGTACCGTATGCATCATAAGTAAATCCTGCATGAGTTTCTAAGTAATTATGAGGAAAAACCAACTGTGTGTCTGCAGCTGGAAACACAGTAGTATTCAAACCTAAATACAACAAGTCGGAAGCTTCGAGTCTGAACACCATAGTTGCAGTTAGGGTTGTGCCAACATAATATTCGTTTGCAATATTTCCTGTAGGAAAAGCAGCCTTCATTGTTGAACTTAGACTTGCATAGTCAACACTTTTCATATAATAAGTGTATGGATTATAAACTATGCTTGAATAATCCCAACTCTGATTTGCACCAGCAGCACCAGCTGTGATTGCACCAGGGATAACGTACCCAAGAGTTTTTGTTCCAGTTGGAACTCCGCTTATCCCTGTGATAATTGGTTGTGCCCAACTACAATTTACAAATGCAGTTAATACTAAAATAAATAAGGTAATTTTTAATTTCATAGTTTTTGTTTTTAATTTCCTACTCTTATGGATTTTTGGAATGCTCCCCGTTTTTTAAAGTGGTTTCTGGTGTCCACTTTTTTTATAAATTTATTGGATAACAATTTTCCTGATATGAAATTTCGTTCCATCATAAACTCTTAATAAATAAATTCCTTTAGGGGAATTTGAAAAATCTAATTCATTGAATCTTTGATTTAAATTAATTTCTTCTCCTAATAAATTATAAATCTGAACAGAGTAGTTTTTATTTTCTCTCGATTCAATTTTTACAATACCTGTAGATGGATTTGGATAAATATTTATAAAGTCATCTGAACTCACCGTTTCATTTATTCCTGAACTTCCCGCAGGAGTGTACGACCATAATTCAACTCCGGATGTTGCATCAGTATTAGAAAAGAATAATGTGTTTTTGAAAACGAAAGGATTACCTGGAGAACTATTAGGAATAAATTTTATTGTTCCTGCATCTGTGCCATCTGTTTCCCAAAAGCCTTTGATTTGAGTAGATCCTATCATCGTTAATCCTGTATACATTTTATTATTTAAAACAACAAAAGAAGCGTGCACACCAAGAGTATCAGATATTCGCACAGTACCTGCAGTTGTTCCGTCCGACTTCCAGTAACGCGTTTCGTAATAAGGTGGAGCGGTAAGTGTTTTCATATAAGAAGTAAAAAGAAAATTGTTATTCGCTCCAATAACTGTACCTGCTGAGTCCATCACTAAAGTTGTACCTGAAGCAGTTCCATCACTTTTCCATAGCTTTCCATTGGTAGTAAAAAACATTTTGTTTGCAAATATTGTGGCTTTGTTAAAAGCTGAGTCAGCAATTTTTATAGTGCCGGCAGTTGTACCATCTGTTTTCCAAAACTTAGTTCCTCCATTCGTTCCAAAATACAATTGATTTTGATATACGATAAAGTTTTCCGGATTGGCAGTACCTGATTTTACAAGTGAAGTTCCACCTACAGTTCCATCACTTGAATACAGTTCATACAATCCTAAAGTAGTTCCACCTGAGAAATACACTTTCCCTTTGAAAGAAACCATAGGTTTGCCTTCTGATCCACCATACTTTAATGTTCCTCCATTGTTTCCGGGATTCAAATCAATTACCTCCATAGTTCCACTCGCTGTTCCATCTGTCACCCAAAGTTCGCGACCGTTATATTGCCACATATCAAAAAATAATTTGTTTCCCACCACAGTAAAATTTTGTGGATACCCTCCACCGGTTCCAGGGTATCCCGGATGAGGAAGTGTTTTAATTAGAACCGGAACAGTTCCATCGGTTTTCCATAAATGTGTGGTATCTCCTGCAGTAACTCCTGCTTTATTCACAGAAAAAAATAAAGACCCATTAACATTTGCCCTAAGCGTAACCACTCCACCTACTGCAGTAGAAATGATGCTGTCTTTTAATACCACAGTATTTGCGGCCGTTCCATCTGATTTCCATAATGCATGCCAATAACCTCCCGAATTTCCAGTATTTGTATGAAAATACATTGTCCCATTCACTTCCATAAATTGGTCGGGTTGTGAATGAAAACTTGCACCTGGATTAAGATCTTTAAATAATGTTTGAGCACATAAATAATTGCTCAAGCCAAGAAAAGCGAGCAAAGTGATTGCGATTAATTTTGTAATTTTTGTTTTCATAATAAGCATTTAAAAACAGTCAATTAGAAAGTCTTTTATAGCAATCTTTATTGAGAGTTAGTTGGTCGTGTTTTTTACTCAAGTCAATTAAAATTGATATGTATGAACCAAAGCTATGTTATGCGAACAATTAGAGAAAGAGTTTTATGTAGATGACAGAGAATATGTTATAACCTTACGAAAAATAAATCTGAGTCCGGTTAATTTGTGATAAATATTTTTTGAAACTTCAATAGGTATCAAATACTTACCAGCTTGATATGTGTTTTATAAATAAAAAGTAATTAGAAATTTTTGCGATATCAATTTATTATTTCCCATTTTTATACTCGCACGAAGAATTTATTAGTGTCTTAAAATAATTTAAACTTAGTGAGCTTAGTGTTAAAAGAAAGTGATGAATTTGATGTTAGATATTTTTTAACATAAAGACATAAATGGAAAGATTTATAATAGCACGAAGAATAAATTAGTGCCTTTAAATAATTTAAACTTAGTGGGCTTAGTGTTAAAAAAAGTAAGGAGTGTTAAGTTTTATATTTTCCATTCACATCCTCTTCATCAACAAATAACTTAATAATTCAATAACTCAATAACTCTCCTCTACACTTGCACGTTTAAGCCTGTCGTTGATGGCTCTTCCTAAACCTTCATCGGGAAATTTTTCGGCAAGGATTACATCAATATTCAGTTTGTCAATTTCGCGCATGGCCGAAAATAATTTCTGTGCTGCTTCGTCTAAGTTTTTATTTTTTGAAAGTATAAATTGATGCTCTTCTAAAACTGAATCATATTTTTTATGAAAAGAAATGATGCCAATTTTATTTGAAGAATATGCTGAAATATTTTTTTCTACATCACCAAAAATCAATCGGTGTGTTGTTGCATAATGACGAGATAACATTCCGGGAGCAATAGGTTTTGACTGTGAGCCGTGAACTGTTAACGGTGAACTAAAAACAGTATTCACTTTCCCAATAACAGACTCAATTGCTTCAAGTGATAATCCACCAAAACGCAAAATAGTTGGAACATCATCCATAAAAGAAATAATGGTTGACTCAACTCCAACTTTACATTCGCCACCATCTAAAATATAAGAAATTTTATTTCCGAGTTGTTCTTCAACGTGCATCGCATTTGTAGGCGAAACATACCCGCTCGGATTTGCACTTGGTGCTGCAAGTGGAAAATTTAATTCTTTAAGCAAAGCTAACGCTAAAGGATGGTTAGGAATTCTTACAGCAACAGCATCATTTCCTGCAGTAATGATATCAGGAATCAGTGAACTTTTTTTGATAACATAAGTTAATGGTCCCGGAGAAAATTGTGCAGCAAGTTGTAACATTTTTTCCGGTAAAATCAATCCCCAACTTTTTAGTTTTTCAATTGAATCGGTATGAATAATTAAGGGGTTAAACTGAGGGCGATCTTTTACTTTATAAATTTTTGTTACAGCAGTTATGTCAAAAGCATTTGCAGCCAAACCATAAACTGTTTCGGTTGGGATGGCTACAAGTTCACCTTGCTTTAAAAAATTTATTGCAGTATTTAAATCGGTACCAATCATTTGATTCGTTAATTTGATGATGAGATAATTTGAAAATGAAATTATGTAAAGTGATTTATTGATGAACAATTAAATCATCTAAAAATTATCAAATCGTCTAATCATCAAATAGAAATATTACTCGCTGAGCGTGCTGCTCATATCGCCTCTTCGTAAATTATATTTTTCAATTTTATTATAGAGATGACTTCTTTGAATATCAATTTCTAATGCTGTTTTGGCAACATTCCATCCATTCTTTTTAAGCTTTTCTTCTATAAAAATTTTCTCAACATGATCTTTAAATTCTTGCAGTGTATCAAACTTTTCAAACACACTTTTTTCAGTTGCTTGTTTATTTATCGGACTTGCAAAATTCAACACATCTTCTTCAGAAATTTTATTGCCGCTTAAAATAACTAAGCGTTCAACAACATTTCTAAGTTCACGAATATTTCCACTCCAGTTTATCTTTTTTAATTCGTTGAATGCTCCGGGAGTAAATCCTTTTCTTGTGATGGTATTGTCTTCACAAATTTCTTTTACAAATCTTTCGGCTAATAAAGGAATATCATCCTTACGTTCATTTAGTGAAGGAACATGAATTAATATCACACTTAAACGGTGGTATAAATCCATACGGAAATTTCCTTTTTCTATTTCCTTGTTCAGGTCTTTATTTGTTGCAGCAATCACGCGTACATCAACATCAATATCTTTTTCACCACCAACGCGAGAGATTTTATTTTCCTGCAAAGCACGCAAAACTTTTGCCTGTGCCGACAAGCTC
>CAIUEQ010000280.1 GCA_903898215.1 uncultured Bacteroidota bacterium
AAAAGACCCGTCTGCTTTTTCTCCTTGAAAATAAAGTATTTCAGAAAATACTAAAGATAAAAAAGCAGCAATAAATAGAAGTTTATCTGCGGTAGTAAATTTTTTAAACATGTTAATTAATTTTTAAAGGTTAAACACATTAAACATATTTTTTTAAATTTTGTTTTATCTATAATTAATTACCTCTCACTCTTTAGTGAACGACTAATATAATTCCCAAACAAATCACTAAACTGATAGCCTTCGGTAAATCTGTTCTTGCTTAATTTTTTATTTTCTACTAATCCCCATAACACAAATTCTTTCAAAAAATCACGATCCTGAGTTTCGTAATTGGGTTGATATTTCTTTATCAAATCATCTAATGGTTTAAGTTTATCCAACTCACTTTTATACTCTTCGTCTGTTGCTTCATCTAATAATTCAATTCCTTCTTGTGTTAAAAACCAATCTACAATTTTTGCATACGGATTTTGTTTTAAATCCTTCTCTAACTTTTCAATTTTGGGAAAATAAATTGGAAAGAGTTTTAGAATAGCATCGGTAATTAAACTTTGCGCAACAAATACAGCTCCCTCCTGTTCACCTTCATAAACCAATTCAACTTTTCCTGTAATGGCCGGAATAATTCCCATAAAATCGGAAAGTCGAACAACAGTTTTTGTTGCTCCTGTTTTCAAAGCTCTTCGTTCGGCAGTACTCACTAAATTTTCAAATGCAGTGATACTCATGCGCGCACTCACACCACTTTTATTATCGATGTATCCACTCTGACGAGCTTCAAAACTTATTTGTTCAAGCAAGTCTTTTGCAAGTGAAGGTATATACACCAACTCCGATTGTTCTTTATTTAATTTAGCTTCTTGTTCTGTAATCTTTCTTGCAACTTCAATCGTGTCGGGGTAATGCGTGAGTATTTGAGAACCGATTCTATCTTTTAATGGAGTTACAATACTTCCACGATTGGTATAATCTTCCGGATTTGCAGTAAATACAAATTGGATATCCAAAGGCATGCGCACTTTATATCCACGAATTTGCACATCACCTTCTTGTAGAATATTAAACAATGCTACTTGTATTCTTGCTTGCAAATCGGGCAACTCATTAATCACAAAAATGCAACGGTTAGCACGAGGTATCATTCCAAAATGAATAACGCGATCATCGGCATAAGATAATTTCATGTTCGCTGCTTTTATTGGATCTACATCACCTATTAAATCTGCAACGGTAACATCAGGTGTTGCCAACTTTTCAGAAAAACGTTCACTGCGATGCAACCATGAAATTGGTGTAGCATCTTTTTTTTCAGCTAACAATTCTTTTCCAAAACGAGAGATTGGATTAAACGGATCATCATTAATTTCAGAACCTTCGATGAATGGAATATATTCATCTAACAATTCAATCATTTTCCGTGCAAGACGAGTTTTCGCTTGTCCGCGTAACCCCAACAAATTAATATTATGCTTGGAGAGTATAGCTCGTTCCAACTCTGGTATTACAGTATTTTCAAAGCCATGTACTCCTTCAAAAACTTGTTGACCATCTTTTATTTTTGAAATCAGATTATCGCGTAATTCAATTTTTATCGGTTTACTCACGTATCCCGATTTTTTCAATTCTCCGAAAGTTTTAATCTTGTTAATATTCATGTGTTATTTTATTTTTTTCTTTCTGTTGGTTTCGTAATCTTCAAAAATCATTTCACCTAATCCTTTCAATCCTGTATAAAATGCTTTCCCCTGATTTGCTTCGGTAAATCCATTTACAAATTGTTGTAAATACGGATCGTTTGCTATCATAAATGTGGTAATCGGAATATGCAATTTACGAGCTTGCCTTGCTTCTGTATAACATTGCTCCACAATGTATGGATCAAGTCCGACACTATTCATATAATAAGTTCCATCTTTCCTACGCACACAACTTGGCTTTCCATCGGTTATCATAAAAATTTGTTTGTTCGTATTTCGCTTTCTTCGAAGTAAATCCATGGCAAGCTGCAAGCCTGCAACAGTATTTGTATGATACGGACCAACTTTTAAAAATGGTAAATCTTTGATGGCAATTGGCCAGGCATCATTTCCAAAAACCAAAATATCAATAGTGTCTTTTGGATATCTGGTAGTTATTAATTCTGCTAATGCCATGGCAACTTTTTTTGCAGGAGTAATTCTATCTTCACCATACAATATCATGCTATGACTAATATCAATCATCAAAACAGTACTCATCTGTGCTTTGAATTGATAGTCTTCCACAACTAAATCATTTTCTGTTAATGTGAATTCTGAAACACCATTATTGATCTGTGCATTTCGCAAACTCTCCGTTAATGAAATACTTTCTAGGGCATCTCCAAAAAGGTATGCTCTAAATTCACCTGTTTGTTCATCACCATTGCCTGCATATTTTGTTTTATGATTACCGGAAGAACCTGAACGTTTTAAATTTCCAAAAATTTGATCTAATGCATGCTGACGAATTGCACGTTCGGTTTTAGAAGTAATTCCCATACCACCTGAACCATCCTCATTTATTTCTTCACGGATATAGCCTTTCTTTTTGAGGTCTTCAACAAAATCGTCAATAGTATAATCTTCAGTGGTTAATTTGTATTCTATATCGAGTTCACGCAACCAATCGATGGCTTCATCAAAATCACCTGAGGTATGCGTAATCAATTCAGTAAAGATTTCAAACAATCTATCAAAAGGATCAACTTGTTGTTCCTCATAGTTCTTAAAATAAAATCCTTTGCGGAGACTCTTATCCATTTGGTAAATTTAAGATTTTGAATTTTGAAAAGATGCCTAAACGCACTTTACTTTTTTTAATTTATATATAACATCTTAAAATGATAAAGAGTTTTTTGACAAGATATTTAGAGCTAAGAATAAGCTAAAAATAAAAACACCTGCCGAGATATTTATTTTAGTGAACTATATGCTGACTTTATAAAAAATTGATGATTAT
>CAIUEQ010000281.1 GCA_903898215.1 uncultured Bacteroidota bacterium
CCCGATTGCTGTTGATGGAAAGTTTTACATTGGCTGGCAGCAAAGCACCATCTTTGAATTGAATATCGGCCTCGATCAAAACTATCAGGTAAACGGGAAATATGCAACAAATCCTATGATGTATTATAAAACTACTGATGTTCCTCAGTGGCAACAAACTCAACTTACAGGAGCATTAATGATGCGTCCTATTGTTGGTAAATGGATCGATCCTCCATTGGCAGTAAAAGAATATCAGCATTTTGAAAATACTATTTTGGTTTTCCCTAATCCTGCTAGCAATATGGTCAATATTCAATCTAACAAAGCCGGTGTTTTTAGTGTTGAATTAATGGATATGACCGGAAGATTAATTCTCTCCGAAAAAACTGAAGGTCAATTATCTTTACCATCATTGCAAACAGGAATATATTTACTGAAAATAACTGATGAGGATCAACAATCATTAGTAAAGAAAATTATCATTCAACAATAAACCTGAAATAAAATAAGCGTAAAAACTATGAACGATATTACTCCTGAAGAATTAAAAGAGAGAATTGATAAAGGTGAAAAACTCCATCTAATTGATGTAAGAGAAGTATACGAAAATGAAGAATTTAATATCGGAGGACTATTAATTCCTTTAGGTTCCATACCTTCATCATTAACAGAAATTGAAAATTTAAAAAATGAAGAACTGATTGTTTATTGCCGCTCGGGAGCAAGAAGCGGAAATGCAAAGATGTTTTTAACAAGTTTAGGGTTCACAAAAGTTAGGAATTTAATGGGTGGAATGATTACTTGGAAAAACACCTTTAAAGTTTAAAAAAGTTAGTTCCTAAATAATTATAATGAAAAAAAAACTCCCCCTTTATATTTTAATTTTCAGTATAATTTCAGGTGTTTCTTTTTGCAATTTATTTTGCAACTCTTCAACTTCCACAAAAGATATTTCTACCACTCCAACTATTTATCTTAATCACGATGATTCTGTAAAATATGTTGGCATTGAAACTTGTCGTTCTTGTCATACATCTATTTACAACAGCTTTATTCAAACCGGCATGGGACAATCATTTAACCTTGCTACCAAACATAAATCGGTTGCTGATTTCTCTAAAAAACAAATTGTTTTCGACAAATTTTCGGGCATGAGTTATTATCCTTTTTTTGATGGTGATACGATGCGTATTTTAGAATTTAAAATCGAAAAAAAAGATACCGTTTATAAACGTATCGAACGTGTTGATTATATTATTGGATCCGGTCAGCATACAAATTCTCATATTACAAATATGAATGGGTATTTGTATCAATTACCGTTAACGTGGTATGCACAAAAAATGAAATGGGACTTGCCTCCAGGATTTGAAAACGGAAGAAATATTAGATTTAACAGAGCAATAGGTTATGAGTGCATGAGTTGCCACAATGCTCTCCCCGATTTTGCTAAAAACTCTTTGAATAAATTTAACAAAGTTCCTCTTGGTATTGATTGTGAAAGATGCCACGGCCCTGGAGAGCTTCACGTAAAAGAGAAATTGGCAGGTAAATTAATTGATACCTCCACACAAATTGATTATACAATTGTGAATCCTAAAAAGCTTTCTTGGGAATTACAAATTGATGTTTGCCAGCGTTGTCATTTACAAGGAAATGCCATTTTAAAAAATGGGAAATCGTTTGGAGATTTTAAACCGGGCATGAAGTTGTCAGATTTTATTGAGGTATACATGCCAAAGTATAAAGGAAAAGATGACGAATTTATTATGGCTTCGCATGCCCAGCGGTTACAAATGAGTAAATGTTTTTTATCAACTCAATCGTCAAAAAGCAATAAGCAATTGGCAAATGGACAACAAACTTTATCCCGATTGCAATCGGGACTCAAACTCCAAACAAATTCCCTCACATGCATCACTTGCCATAATCCTCATATCAGTGTAAAAGTTACAGGTAAACAAATTTTCAATAATGCTTGTGCGCAATGTCATGGAATAAAAAATTCATGTAAAGAAAAAATCCAAATCAGAAATTTAAAAAATGATAATTGTGTGGGATGCCATATGCCAAAATCAGGCACCATTGATATTCCACATGTAACAGTTACCGACCATTGGATAAAAGTTCCTTCAAAACAAAAGGACATCAAGGATATCAAACAATTTGCAGGAATATATTGCATCAATAATAAAACTTCGGATTACGAAACAACATGCAATGCTTATCTCTCCTATTTCGAAAAATTTGAAGGAGAAAGTTCTTCCATTGATTCAGCAAAATATTATTTATCATTTATTAAAAACAGCAATTTCAATACTTCAAAAATTTACTTCCTATTTTTAAAAAACAATTTTACTGGTGTTATTGAAACTTCAAAAACATTAAACATTTTGCAAGTTGACGATCCATGGACATGCTACAGAATAGGCCAATCATATCAAAACACACATGAATATTCTTCTGCCGAAAAATGGTATCGTAGGGCAAATTTACTTGCTTCAGATAATCTTGATTTCAGCAATAAACTTGGCGTTACTTTAATTGAACAGGAAAAACTGGATGAAGGAATTGAAGTATTAAATAATTCACTCCTCCGAAATCCAAAACAACATGAAGCTTTAACTAATTTAGGATTTGCCTATGTAAAAAAGAACAATCCAACGGTGGCAATGAATTGTTATGATAAAGCACTTTCGCTTGATCCTTACTTTGAACAAACACTTTTAAATAAGGCAGGATTGTACAACTATCTAGGCAAAACTTTAGAAGCAAAATTATTACTGAAACAACTATTAAAACGTAACCCACAAAACCAGCAGGTAAAAACTATACTTCAAAACATGTGATGTTAGTAATTCACACCGAATTTTCTATTTTCGCAGCCGTTTCATACATTTATACAAATTCAAATTATGGCATCAACATCAGATTTATTTAAAGGAGCATTTATCAAATACAACAATGAGTTGTGTCAGGTATTAGAATATGTTCATCGTACACCAGGAAATTTACGTGCATTTTATCAAGTATCGCTTCGCAATGTTAAAAGTGGAAAACAGATGGAAAATCGTTTTCGTGCAGGAGAAACTATTGAATTTGTAAGAGTTGAATTTAAAGATTTACAATTTTTATATAAAGACGGAACAAGTTTAGTGTTGATGGACCCTGAATCATTTGATCAAATTTATGTTGACGGTTCTTTGTTTGGTGATTCTGAAAAGTTTTTAAAAGAAGAAATGATCGTGAAAGTTTCTTTTGAAGGTGAAACTGCAATTGGAGCTGAGCCTCCTGTTTTCGTTGAGCTTATTGTTACATACACTGAACCAGGAGTAAAAGGTGATACTGCAACGAATACATTAAAACCTGCAACTATGGAAACCGGTGCTCAGGTAATGATTCCGTTGTTCGTAAATATTGGTGAGAAAATTAAGATTGATACGCGCACCGGCAATTATGTTGAACGAGTGAAGTAATTCTCTGAATAATTATCGCATAAAAAAAACTCCGGAAAATTTCGGAGTTTTTTTATGAAATATGTTGTGTGTAACTATGTTGAAATGAATTGCAAACACAAGCAATGCAATTGTTTTATACAACGCATCCCTTTAAATTTTGCACTATAAAAAACTACTCTTCAACAACAACTACTCTTTCTACGTTTGGAGATTTCACATTAACTAGCTTAGTATTCAGCTTGTTTGCTTGTATGCGTTGGTGTGAAACTGTTTTATTTTTTCTGTCTTTTCTCTTGTAACTTGTGAATGCCATAATTATATTTTTAGGGCTGCAAATATAGCAGCGTTTTTTAATTTGCCAATTTTATTATCACACAACCCTCATTTCTACTTTTTGCATCGTGTTAATAACAACTTATAAATCTTAATTCAATTAGGAAAATTTTAAGTTTTTTTTTGTCGCAATTTAATTTAACTATGTAAATAATTTCAGATAAAACTAAATTTTAAACCAATATAACTTAAATAAATTTCGATATGAAAACACCATTACGCATACCAATTTTATTAGTGATGTTAGCTTGTTCTACTTTTTTTGCCAATGCGCAAACAATCGTATTCAACTCGTTAACGCAAACTTTCTCGAACGGAGTCGCCTCCACAGCAGCACAGTGTAATGATTTCACTACATGGAAACAAACTCTTACCAGAACTGATTACACAGTTCTAAATATAAGAAGCTCTATAACTTCTTATGTTGGTACTTGTACAAATGCAACCATTGTAAATTCTATTGCTGCCTTTCTAAAAAATTCATCTTTAGCACCAGCTACAACGACTTGGACAGACGGATCGAATATTTGGAATATTGGTGCTTGTAATGGTGTTGAGGTAAGTTTAAATAATTCAGGAAATTGTGCTTGTGGTACAGGAACAACAAATGCATGTTTTCGTTCTTGTATTGTAAATGTAAATTGGGGAGGTGTTGCCGGGGCTACTTGTAGTGCTCCAAGCCAAACGCTTACCATTGAATTTGGATACGCAGGTGCGCCTGCAGGTCCAACAGTGCCACCAACATCTGGCTTTGCATATAATATGTTGGTTGATACAGCTTGGGTAAATAGTCCTTATATTTTTGTAAACACAAGTAATAATTCAACACATTCATATTGGGATATTATTGGTTATAGTCCTACATTAAATGGAACTTATGCTGCATTTAATCCTCCAGCAACAAACCCTCGTGTTTGTGCAACTCGTTGGAACTTTTGTTATATGGATACAGTAAGCAATAATTTTTTCTGGAAATTTACTCAAACCGGTTATTATAAAGTGAAACTAAAATCTACAAATTATTTTGGTTCTGATAGTATTTATAAAATAGTTGTTTGTGCACCTCCAACAAGAAAACCTGTTGCAAGCTTTTTCAGTTTGAACCGCTCTGTTGGTTTTACTGATCAGCTAAACTATTATGATTTGAGTACAAATGGACCAACCAATTGGAGATGGTTTTTAAATCCTTCCTATTATGGTGTGAATACTTTTGCCGGTTATCCTATTGCTAACTCTTGGTATGCTACCGATTCTGTTCAAAACCCTTATTTATATGCCTTTGATGGTGGAATATTTGATGTTTGTTTGGCTGCAGGAAATGCACTTGGATGGGATACCATTTGCAGACATAATTATCTTCAAGTTAACAATGGATACATGATGTGTAACGGTTCCGATTCGGTAAGTTTCCTTACTTCAGGATATGTGTATGATGCTGGTGGACCAACGAGTAATTATTCAGGTGGAACTACAGGTTCTTGTCCTGCCGGCTTTAGAATTGCTGCTTGTGCCGATTCAATTATTTTAGATATTGAACGTTTTAAATTAATTGCAGGAGATTCATTAACCATTAGAGTAGGTACTCCAACAGGTGCAATTATTAAACGCCTTGGAGGACAAACATTACACGACAGCTTACGTCATTATAAAGTACCCGGTGGTTTTGTATTCTTCCAAATGAATGCTGCATCTACTTCAGTTGGAGATTCTGGATTTGCAATACATTGGGGTATTGTGCCAGCAAGTTATGGCAAACCAAAAGCTTCATTTACCATGACAACTAATGGTCCAACGACAAATGGGATTCCATCAATTTACAGAGGCTACGCAGTTAACTATACCAGTACTAGCACAGGCATAAACATGAACTACAGTTGGGATACTGATGGGAATGGTATTTATGGAACATCCATAGGTGGAGATTCTATTAACCCAAATCCTAGTTGGGCAACAGGCCCCGGATCAACTCTTGGCCTTTATAATATTTGCTTACGAGTTTCCAATTGCGTTGGAACGGATACTGTTTGTAAACAAATTAGAGTTTTACCTGTGCCTAGCAGACCAACTGCTGATATGACCGTGAGTAGAAATTCAGGTTTCACTACTGATACTTTCAGATTTTATGATAATAGTATTAATGGAGCGATGACTTGGTTGTGGACTTTCAACCCTGCTAACGTGGCTTACCTTAGCGGTACCAGTGCTACTTCTCAAAATCCAATTGTGTTTTTAAACAGTGCACTTTGCTATACTGTTACTTTAAGAGCATGTAATTCTATCGGATGTGACACTAAAGTATTTCCTTGTATGGTGAATGTTGTTGGATACAATTCTCCGGGAACTGCTTATC
>CAIUEQ010000282.1 GCA_903898215.1 uncultured Bacteroidota bacterium
TCAAATAAGGTTAAAAAATTGTGAAATCTGAACAGCAATCAAATCAATAACAAATACCAGCAACGATGCAAATACCACAGCTGTATTAGCAGAACGCCCCACTCCTTCAGTTCCTTTTTGCGAGTAATATCCTTGATAGGTTCCAACAAGTCCTATTGCAAATCCGAAGAAAAATGTTTTAATAATTGATGGGATGATATCACCAAAACTTACATGCTCAAATACTTGTTTAAAAAATAATTTATAGGAAAGTGAGCCTTCAATATTTACAGCTACATATGAGCCATATAAAGCTATTGCATCACCAAGTATTGCAAGAATTGGTAATACAAGTGTACACGCTAAGATTCGAGTTGATACAATATATTTAAAAGGATTTACACCCGACACTTCCATTGCATCTATTTGTTCGGTAACTTTCATCGAGCCAAGTTCTGCACCTATACCTGAGCCAACTTTACCGGCACAAATTAATCCGGTAAGCATTGGGCCAATTTCGCGAACGATAGAAATCCCTACCATTGCAGGAAGCCATGCTTCAGCCCCGAACATTTGCAACGTTGGTCTCGATTGTAATGTTAATACCAAACCGATAATAAAATTTGTAATACCTACTAGCGGCAAAGATTTATTTCCGATAAGGAAACATTGCCTCAATAATTCACCCCACTCATAAGGAGGAAAAATGCCTTCTTTAAAAAAACGTAAAGTAAACAAGCTGATCTCTCCGGTATCATAAAAATACTTACGAAAAGAATCAGGTATGAGATTATTGTTTTGAAATATTTTTCTCACATCATTGTCAGTAAATCATTGATTAAAGTATAAAAGAATTCTTGGCAACACTTATTAAACTATATAACAATACAACAGTGTCATCACCTTAAATTGTTAGTAAGTCTAACTTTTTTTTGGTTTCTTTTTTTCTTTCAAAGTTGTTAGCTTTTCTACTTGTACTCTTCTTTCTTCCCTTTGGTAGGATTTTAATTTTTCACGTTCCAGGTTTTCGTGAACTTTTATTTCATCTATGTTTTTCATAATACAAAAATTGGTAATCAAAGTTTAACTTATTCCTATTCCTAAAAAATGATTCAAATCAGATAAAAAAGTAACAGTCCGCAGTTTATAACGTACGGACTGTTGAAATTAAACCAAACAAATTAATAAAAACTCACTTAAAACAATCACTAATTTCTCTATCTTGATTAAAAAAAAGCCTTCCGAATTTCGGAAGACTTTAATTTGAGATTTAAACTAAAGCTTATTCCTTTACAAATTTAGCTTCAATGGTATTTCCGTCTTCTTCTTTGATTTGGATAAAATAAATTCCTGTGTTCATTTTTGCAATTTCTAACAAGATCTTTCCATTTAAAATTTGAGCTGACGCAACGTGTTCTACTAATAATCCTTCTGCCGAATATATTTTTACATCACATGAATTGCTTTTAAAATCTGCAGATAAACTTATCTGATTGATGGCAGGGTTAGGGAAAACTGACATTTCAATTTTTGTGCGATTAGGGTAAAACTGTACGCTTTTTATTGCTGAATATTCAACATGTCCACCTATATCAACCTGTTTAATTCTGTAATAATTAATTGAAAACAAATTTGGGTTTTCATCAATTGTTTTATACGTGTTCTCTACTGATGAATGACCAATACTTTTTACATTTAATATCGCACTGTCCATTATTGTTTTATTAACGGCACTCTATACCGTTCGACCACTGGACTTTATGGCTTTCCCATCAGTCCTCTTAGTAACAACGATGCTACGTTTATCACTCAACAGA
>CAIUEQ010000283.1 GCA_903898215.1 uncultured Bacteroidota bacterium
CCATGTGTTGGTGCCAATAAACCTGAAGCTGAAATGTTGACTGAAAGATCAAATCCGTCAGGGTCATAATCATTTGCCAGCACATCAAGTTGAAGGTCTTGATTAATGTATGTAAGGTTTGTATCATTTATTGCAACTGGATGGTTATTTGGTGCAGGTGTTCCTAATACATTAAAATAAACTGTTGCAGTATTGCTGCTTAATGAATCAGGAGAGCCATCTTTTATTTTATAAGTAAAAAGATCTGTACCATTGAAATTTGTTGCAGGAGTAAAGGTGTAGATTCCTGTTTGCTTAAATGTTAATGTTCCATGAGAAGGAGAAGTTAAAAGATAAACTGTTACAGGAGTGCCTTCAGCATCCACATCATTTTGTGTTAAGTTAACATTAACAGGAACACATGTTACGGTATTCCCTGTATCGTTTAATGCAATTGGGGATTGATTGATTATTCTTATTCTAACAATTGCAGTGTCTGTCAAAGCTGTTTCACAAGATGAAGAAACAGATCCTGTTCGTGAGTAAATTAGGCTGTCTTTTCCGGTAAATCCTGCACTAGGAGTATAGATTATCGAGTTTCCGCTTACAACAGCACTTCCAAATTTTGGGTTCACAGTAATTGATGGTGAAGATAAAGTTCCTTGAGGGTCAGAATCATTTAAACCAATACTCACGGTTACAGCAGTGCCCGAATTAGTGAAAGCTGAATCACTATTTATTAATGGTGCAACTCGGGTAACATTTACCCTAACTGAAACTAAAGTTGTTTTGTTGTTTGTTCCATCTTTTAATGTGTAGTAAAAAGTGTCTATACCAACATAACTGCCACTTGGTGTATATAAAACGTTTCCACTAACAATACTGGTAGTACCGTGCACAGGTGTAGAAACTGCAAAAACAGAATTGGTGTTTCCATAATAATTTGTATCGTTTGTTAAAACATTGATTGTTTTAGCGGTGTTGGATGGTGTTGATGAAGTATCAGGATAGCCAATAGGATTGTAGGTTGTAGGAATATTTACACAAGGAAATGATGATGTAGCTGTAGTGTAATTTAAAATTAATTTTGGTTTGTAACGTGTATTGGTAGTATTATTAATACTATGGTAATTACAGGTAGGCGTACTTGTTCCATTAGAAGTTGGCACCAATAAAAAACCATAACAAGTATTGGTTCCACTTCTCCAATCTTGTACAAGGGAAGTTACAGGAATATTCATGGTGTCACCTGAAACTTTTGTTGTAGTTGGGGCACTAGATTTTGCAAAAGGTGTGGCAATAAAATCAGTTCCCGAGCTAGCTGCACCAGAAGTACCCCATGGAGTGCTTGCTGCATAATTCGTCCATGTTGCCCCGGTTTCTGTCCAATTTCTTTTTAACTCATATACTGTTGCAGGAAAAGGTGTAGTTGATGAACTATATGTAAATCCAGAAAAAGTTAATTGCAGTGTTGAACTATTCAAAGTAGCACTTGAAGGAATAGTTGATGTGTTAAACCCAAAATTGATTAAAGCTTTTTTTGTTCTGGTACCTGTACGCCCACTAAAACTGAAGGTGGTGTTTGGTCCGTAATTGGAGTTGGTTGAATTCTGATAAATATAAGTGTCAGACGTTGCATAAATTGTATCACTATGAACTGATCCTGTAATATTTGCCCCTCTTTGGTAATTACCTGCACTACAAGCATCTTTTATTATTGTTATGTAAACTGTTCCAATAGAACAAAAACCTGAGCTGTTACATGCCTGGTAAGTAAAATTATCACTTCCTATACCCGAGCTAACATCTTTTTTTGATAGGTATGAAAGGGTTCCATCGCTATTAATATAAACATAACCTTTTGTAGGTTTTGATATGATATCTCTAATAAATAATTGATTTCCGTTTAATGCTGAAGGATTATTTTTGTCATTTGCCAAAACACTAATTACTGTAATACTATCTTCTAAAACAGAAACAGTATCATTAACAGTTGCTGGAAACAATGCTATTGAACCCACTGCAATTGTAATACTTGCTGAGGCACTCGAAGTTCCATTGTTAATAGTATATGTTGCATTATCGGGACCGTTATAATTTGCATTAGCAGTATAATTTACAACTCCGTTAGAAGAGAAACTCACACTTCCATGAGAGAATCCTGAAACCGCAGTAAGAGTTCTTGCTCCTGCGTTCGAATCTATATTATTATCAAAAACATTAAATGAAAGTGCAGAAGATGAACAACTCGAAGAAATGCTTTTCGAAATAGCATTAGCATTAAATGGCGCTCCTCCGGGAACGATGATGATTCCACCTTTAGAATCGAAAACAGAACGACCGCAATTATCGGTTACCGTACAAGTAATTGCACAGATTGAACTTTTGCTTACCGTGCTTGGCGTAAATGATGTTGTTTGTCCCGTAGGATTACTAAAGGTTCCGGGTAAAGATGATTTCCAACTATAAGTAATACCCGAAGCACTACCACCTGTTGTTGCTGTAAATCCCGAGTATAACGTTCCAGCAGTCATTTGCGTAGGTGTTCCCGAAATACTTGCTGTTAAAATGGTTCTGAGTTTATCTACAGAGGAATAAAAACTGAAATTAAAAAAGATACATTGAGCAGCAGTATTATTTACAATTTGAGAAGTTGATAAGGAATTATTCCAACTTCCGGAACCTTGGTTACCTCCATTTTTTTTATCACCGTTATGACTAGTTCCAAAGTCATGAGAAGACTGATACATTACAAAACCTCTGGTTGAATCGCCATATGCTCTTCCATAAACATTTTCGGCAGCAACTCCAGCTGATAAAGTTGGAATATCAGGTTGCTTTGGTTGGTATGTTATTACAATGCTTTTAGAGTTCCATCCTCCACCAAGTTTTGGAAGATAAACAGTTTCTCTTCCTGATAGTTGAGCGCTATCTGGTATACCAATATATTGAGCCATTACGTCACCCGTATTAATATTAGTAAAGGGAAGTACTGGAGTTTCATTGTGATTTGACCAAAGAACAAGACCATTGTTGGTAAGGAAATTCATGGAAATCCGACCACTTGTTTGACCTGGAGATTCGAGGCCAGCAGTTGTATCTTTATATACATTTTCAAGTATACTTGCTGCAAGACAACCAGCCCATATTGATCCTTTTTGATTTTTATTCCAAAAATATAAATTACGGTGTTTAATCCAGTTTACACCATCATTGTGTGGCATAATATAAATATCATCACAAGTGTTGAGTTGTTCGGCTGATTTTACTGAATATGCTGAAGCAGGAATTCCTGCAGCGGTTAAAAATGAAATTGCAATTGTTTTATTAATTGAATCAATTGCCCATCGTGGAGCAGATTTTATTGTAAATGAAACATCCAAACTTGCATTCGAAACCAAAGAGTCAATAATTACGCCTTGTAATTGCCAATTTCGTACAACTTGATTAATGGTTGAGTTTCTATATTCGGCAGGTATAATAAACGGACCACCTCTGAAATTTTTACCATTATGAGTAAAGTCGATTCCATCTTTCGTTTTGCTGGAATTAATAACTCGTTTTACCGGAACATTATAATTCTTTAGTAGGTCATAAATTAATCCGAATGGTTTTAATGTATTAGCTACTGTAGGAGTTTGTGCACCCATATCAATAATGAATGATCCTGTATTTAAAGTTTCGGTTTGTGCGAAAGTTTTTTGAGAAGAAAAAATCGACACGAACAACATGAATGCTAACGAAATAATTCTAGTTGATTGTTGCATAATTGGAGCGTTTGTTATTGGATGATATTTTTTATTTAACAGTTTATTTTTGAGGCAGTTCGTTCTTCGATAAACCCCGAAAAAGAAAGCCTGCAATGTTCAGCAAATCATTATTTGGATTGAATGGATATAACGTCAATAATTTATATATTAAAGTCATTTTATTGGTAAAAAGAGGATGGCCTTTCCTGTAAAATTCAAAATATAAAGGCGAAAATATTTCTGATATCACGAAGCGAAGGTATGAATAGTTTTGAATTAAAAAAGGGCAAAATGTGTTTTTATCTATATGAGATAACTTTAAATTAATTTAAATAGTAAAAGTTGCGAGATGGTAATTTTGAAAATTGATAGTTTTTAGTATAGGTATTTGATTGTTTTTCCTGATTAACTAAATCGTATTGGAAATATTTATGATCTAGCATTAAATAAATAATCAATTTGAAAACAGAAAAAAACGGTATTTGTATTTTCATAATGATGAATTAAGAACTCAGATTTTTTGAAATAAATACCTACCATCTAATATTCAGTAACGAACAATTCTAACTGTCTATTTTGTTATATTTTACGATGTATTACACGAGCAAGCTCTTAAAGTTATTTAAATATTAGATAAGATTTTGATACAATATTTTGTATGTCGTCAAACTAATTTGAACTTTTCC
>CAIUEQ010000284.1 GCA_903898215.1 uncultured Bacteroidota bacterium
AAAATCAGGCTCAATTTTTTGAGCTTCGGTAACAGCAATCTGGCTACCCGCATCCTCTACTTCACCATCGTGAACGATGTTTCGGTTATGCCAAATTTCAAGATCACCACTATTGTCGTTGATGATCACATCAAAGTTATCATCGTTACCATATTTTTTGCGGAGCATGCTGCGAAAAACGTCTTCCAGTACGCGTTGCATGGTGGCGCGGTCTATGTTTTTAAATTCTTTGAACTCACTAAACGAGTCAATTAATCCTGCACTGTGCATATTTTTAGTTAGTTATGTTATTGTATTTTATTAAAACTTATTTGAACTATTGATTCGGTTATCTCTTCAAATGAAATCTCTTTTTTAATAGCATTTGGTAAATAGCCCTTTTTTTTATCTTTAAATATCAAAATAATATTATCTGCATTAACTTCAGTAAGCTTTCCAAGCAATTCGATATTACTTTTTAGTTTAACAATTAACTCTCTACCTATGTGTTTGGGATACTGTCTTTGTGATTTTAGAGGTTTATCAATACCTGGTGAAGAGACTTCAAAATAAAAAGGATCTGTTTCAAATTCCATTTCATCAAGTTTAGCGTTTAACGATTTTGATAGCAAACGACAATCCTCTATTCTTACACCTGTATCCCCATCAATATATACAGCAATGTTATTGCTGTTTGGGTTTTGTTCCACTTCCACTAAAAATAAATGTGGTGGTAAAAACTCTTGTGTCCATTCTGTAAGTTGCTGTACAATATTCATGTGTAATAAAAGAGGGGACTTTTGGTCCCCTCAAATTTTCATTATTTACGCCACGAAAGTAATGTTTTTTTTGGATTTGCCAAGTTTTTAAACAATTACATAAATATTATCCGCATATTTACCTCAAGACTTGAATAAATTATTAGGGCAAAAAAACTTACATATAATATTTGTGTTAATTTAGTATTCGTATTAAGATATAAAAACCGTTCTTGAGAAAGAGTTTATATTGCTGTTAATAAGTTGTTTAACGAGAAGCAGTTGCTTTTTACAAAAAAAGATATATATTTTCACGAAATTCGCAACCCATTCAAAAATTTTAAAGTAGTAAAATCGATATATGAGACAGCTGAAAATCAGTAAACAGTTTACCAATCGCGAAAGCAAATCATTGGATAAGTATCTCAATGAAATTAGCAAGGTGAGCATGATTGATGCCCAAGAAGAGGTAGAATTAGCGCGCAGAATCAGAGAAGGGGATCAAGTGGCATTAGAAAGGTTGGTTAACGCCAATTTACGTTTTGTTGTTTCCGTTTCAAAGCAATATCAAAACCAAGGACTTACTCTTGGGGATCTTATTAATGAAGGAAATTTAGGCTTGATTAAGGCTGCAAAGCGTTTTGATGAAACACGTGGTTTTAAATTTATTTCCTACGCTGTATGGTGGATCCGTCAATCAATTCTTCAAGCTTTAGCTGATCAGTCGAGAATTGTTCGTTTACCTTTAAATAAAGTGGGTTCGATAGGTCGTATTAGCAGTACTTCAGCAAGACTTGAACAAAGATTAGAAAGAGAACCTACCGTTGAAGAGATTGCAATCGAAATGGATATTCCGATAATTGAGGTTGAAAACGCATTACGTTCAACAGGTCGTCATCTTTCAATTGATGCACCATTAACGGAGGGAGAAGACAATACCCTTTTAGGAATTTTAGATAATAACGATGAACCCCGTCCAGATATTCAACTAATTAATGAATCTCTACAAAAAGAAATCAATCGTGTGATTTCTACTCTTTCTGAAAAAGAAAAAGATGTATTGAAATTCTATTATGGATTAGATGGTGGACCGGCTCATACTCTTGAGGATATCAGCGAAAAGATTGGATTAACACGCGAAAGAGTTCGTCAGATAAAAGAAAAAGCACTACGTAGGTTACGCAAATCTTCGAAAAGCAAGATTTTGAAATCGTATTTAGGATAAATTATATTTTCACAGTGGTTACTGTGATCAGATTGATATCATCTTTTAAAAAACATCTGTCAGCTTTGATAGATGTTTTTTATTTTTGGATGTTTTATTTTACACCTATCATTTAATATATGAGTAATTTTCGTTTTGCAGGAAGTTCAATGTTGCCACCAATAGTTAAGAATCTACTTATCATTAATGGTCTTTGCTTTTTGGCAAATGTTGTCATGGAATCAAGATTCAACTTGAGTTTAAATGAAATTTGTGGACTCTTTTATCCCGAGTCGGTTTACTTTAAACCATTTCAATTTGTTACTCATGTTTTCATGCACGGCAGTTTTACGCATTTGTTTTTTAACATGTTTTCGTTGTGGATGTTTGGGAGTGTGCTCGAAAATTTTTGGGGGCCAAAACGGTTTTTTATTTACTATTTTGTAACAGCATTTGGTGCGGCAGCTTTGCATACAGGAGTGAATGCTTATGAAATAAATAATGTAAAAACAGAGGTTGTGGCTTATACTTCACACCCAAGTTATGATGCTTTTGTTTTACTTCAACATAAAGATATTGGAATTTCAGGAAATGAAAATTTCCAACAATTTATGAGTGAATGGCAAACACAAAAAGATAATCCTCAATATATTCAAGGCTCAATTCAAATTGCTGATGCTATGGTGCAGCGTAAAATGAATATTCCTACAGTTGGTGCATCAGGTGCTGTTTTTGGACTTTTGCTTGCATTTGGAATGTTGTTTCCAAACACAGAATTAATGATGATTTTTTTACCAATTCCGATCAAAGCAAAGTATTTTGTAATGCTATACGGAGGTCTTGAATTATTTCAGGGTTTTTCAAATAACCCAAGTGATAATGTAGCTCATTTTGCACATTTAGGAGGAATGCTTTTTGGGTTTTTCTTAATCAAATACTGGAATAAAAAGAATAGAAATTCGTTTTATTAAAATATGAATATTGCAGACGAAATAAAAAACGCATTCAGTAAAAGCAATGCCGTTAATAAAATTATTCTCATAAACGTGGGAGTTTTTATTATTGTTTCTCTTATAAATGTGTTGTTGATTTTGATGAATGAAAACAATCAGATTGTTCCTTCGTTTCTTCATTATTTAATGCTTCCCGCTTCCTTTATCAGTTTTATTATACAACCTTGGAGCATTTTTACTTATATGTTTTTGCATGACTTGTCCGACATTTTTCATATTGTTTTTAATATGCTGTGGTTGTATTGGATTGGAAATATTTTCCAGGAATATTTAGGGAATAAAAAATTGTATCAGGCATTTTTTGGCGGAGGAATTTTTGGCGGGTTATTTTTTATGATTTGCTATAATTTATTTCCTTTTTTTAGTCACAGTATTTCGTCAACTTTTGCCATTGGTGCATCTGCAGGTGTTCTATCGGTTGTTGTTGCCACCGCAACTTTATTGCCCGAATATCCAATTCAATTATTTTTATTTGGTACTGTGCGACTAAAATATATTGCAATTGTTTCAGTTGTAATGGATCTGATAAGCATCACCGGATCAAATTCAGGAGGACATCTGGCACATATTGGCGGTGCTCTTTTTGGATTTCTTTATATTAAATATATTTACGGTAAAATTTCCTTTCCATCATGGATTGAAAATATTTTTAAGAATAAATCCAAGTTGAAAGTTCATTACACCTCGAATCAAAAAAATACTACAAAATTTAACGAACCTTCGCAGGAAGTTATAGATATGATTTTGGATAAAATTTCCAAATCGGGATACGATAGTTTAAGTAAAAAAGAAAAAGATATTTTGTTTAAAGCCAGCAAAGAATAATGTTTATCATTCATCGAATAGTATTTTTATTAAACGGTATTGTAATGCTGCTGTTACTTGCTTCTTATCTCGCACCTTATGTGAGTCCGCAAGTGTTTTGGCCTGTAGCTTTTTTGGGTTTAGCGTATCCGGTTTTGTTACTTGCAAATATTATTTTTATCTTTTATTGGCTTATCTTTTTTAAACTCAAATTTGTGTTTTCGCTTGCTGTAATTGTAATCGGTTTTAAATACGTTCCATATTTTATTCAACTCAATTCAAAGAAAACAACGGATTACTCAAACAGTATTCGGTTGATGAGTTTTAATGTAAAAAACATGGGAGCATTTGGAGGAAAAAAAATTGAAGAATCGGATAAATTTTTCGAAGTACTACAAAAAATTGATCCTGACGTTTTATGTTTTCAGGAGTTTAGAAATGAAGGAACAACAATTGACGGCCCAACGTATAAGAAGCTTTTTAAAACGCTTAAAACATTTTACCATTACAATACTTATTTTGATGCAAAGGGATTTTATCGTGGACATGAAGTTGTGGTTTTTTCAAGATTTCCAATTATTGATTCAGGAGAAGTTGAACATGAAAGTGGCATTTCAAATTTTACAATTTTTACCGATATTGTTGCACATGGAGACACTGTTCGCATTATAAATACACATTTAAAATCTATTCATTTCGAAGCACCGGATTACAATGCTGTAAAAAATATTGAAATCGATAATGATTCCAGTGTTGTGAAGTATTCTAACATTACCCATAAATTAAAAACAGCGTTTATCGAACGAGCAAAACAAGCCGAATTAGTGAGAGATTTTATTGACAATTCGCCTTACAAAATTATTTTATGTGGCGACTTTAACGATTCACCAACTTCATATGCTTTTCGCACTGTTAAAGGAAATATGAAAGATGCATTTGTTGAAGCCGGCTCGGGCTTGGGAAGAACATATGTTGGGCAAATGCCTTCATTTAGAATCGATCAAATGATGTTTGACCCTACATTTAAAGGCTATAATTATTATGCAAAAGCATTCGATTTCAGCGACCACAAAATGGTGAGTGCAACAATAAAATTGCGAACAGATAATTGAGTATCGAGAATTCTTTTCAACTTTTTGTAATCACGCAACCTGAAAATTTTAAGGATGAAGAAAAATTTATTTCTCAACTTTTAGAATTAGGTGTAAGTGGAATTTATTTACGAAAAGCAAATTATTCATCAACTTATATTTCCGGTATTTTAAAAAGTATTGACACAAAATTTCATCATAAATTAATTATTCCGTTTTTATTTTATGATGAAAATGGTTTTCAAAATATTGAATCGATCATTCATTTTAAAGAGATAGAAAGAACGGCAGAAAACCTTTCCAAAGTTCCGGCTGACACATTTCTATCAACTTCTATTCACGATTTAAACGAATTGGAAATACTAGCTGATAAATTTAAAATTGTTTTTTATAGTCCAGTTTTTGAAAGCATCAGCAAGCCAAATTATAAACAAAAAATCTCGTTAGAAGAATTAACTAAAAACCTCAAACCTCAAACCTCAAACCTCAAACAACTAATTGCTTTAGGTGGGATAACTGAGCAAAATATTTTGCAGGTAAAAGATGCAGGTTTTAACGGTGCTGCTTTACTTGGTTCTATTTGGAAAAGTGATAAACCCATTGAGAACTTTAAGAAAATTAAAATGATAATTGCTTAAAATTTTTCCTAAAATTGAATCTTTAAATCAAAAAATTATGGCAAGTTTTGACATCGTAAATAAAACAGATCCCCAAAAAGTTGACAATGCAATTAATGTTGCAAAAAAGGAATTGGTAAATCGTTATGATTTGAAAGCTGAAGAGTGTGAAATAGAATTTGATAAAAAAAATAATCTCATCAAACTTTCCGCAAAGCAAGACATGGCGCTTCAAAGCATGGTTGATATTATACTTGGAAAATTCAGCAAACAGCAATTGGATGTTCGCATTTTAGATCTTACGAAAGAATCTCGTCCAAGCGGAAAATTAGTATTGCTTGACCTTCCGGTAAAAGATGGGATTGAAAAAGAAACCGCAAAAAAAATTGTTCAGTTTGTGAAAGAAACAAAGTTGAAAGTACAAGCTTCAATAATGGATGATCAGGTTCGTATTACCAGTAAATCGCTTGACGAATTACAAGCAACAATGGGGAAAATCAGAGCACATGATTTCGAACTTCCATTGCAGTTTGATAATATGAGAAGTTGATTTATTTGATCTCCGAAATTTTAATTGTGTTTGTTCTGGTTCGCTCATGAATAGGCATACTTGCAGTATTTACAACAATATCTTCCGTGTTTACTAATCCATATTGTTTTAAAATATCATTCACTTCTTGAATAGATTTATCGGTACTTTCAAATCCGTTATAATAAAAAGTTCTTACACCCCAAACTAAATTTAGCGTAGTGATTAAACGTGGATTTCCCGTAAAAATATAGATCATTGCTTTTGGTCGGTAGGAAGAGATTTTATAAGCGGTGTAACCTGAAAATGTCATACCCACTATAGCTTTCGCGCCAAGGTGGTCAGAAATTCTTACAGCAGTAAAACAAATTTCATCGCTTAAAAAAGTTGATGTTGAATCGCGTATTGGACGTTTACCTTTAAAGTATGGAGCATTGGTTTTTTCAGCTTCAGTAATTGTTAATTGCATTGCACGAACTGCTAAAATTGGATAAGCACCAACAGAAGTTTCGGCACTCAGCATCACCGCATCAGCACCATCCATTACCGCATTTGCAATATCATTTACTTCGGCACGAGTTGGTGAAGCGCTCACGATCATGCTCTCCATCATTTGTGTTGCGATGATCACGGGCTTGCCTGCTTCGATACATTTTTTAACAATTTTTTTCTGAATAACAGGCACTTGTTCCATCGGCATTTCAACACCCAAATCACCGCGTGCTACCATTACCGCATCGGTAGCATCAATAATTTCATCAATGTTCAACATCGCTTCAGGCTTTTCAATTTTTGCAACTACACGAGGTTTCCATTCATGCTTTTCAATAATATCTTTTAGCTCAATAATATCTTGTGCTTTGCGAACAAATGATAATCCTATCCAGTCAACTTTTTGTTCAATACCAAATTCCAAATCAGCTTTATCTTTTTCGGTTAATGCCGGAATTGATAAAATGGTATCAGGTAAATTGAAACCTTTTTTAGAAGATAATATTCCGCCAAAAACAACTTCACATTTTATTTCATCAACGCCATTTGAATCGAGTGCTAATAGTTGTAGTTTTCCGTCATCCAATAAAATACGTTCACCTTTTTTTATATCTTTTGGGAGGTGAGGAAACTTTACAAATATTCTTTCAGCTGTGCTGAGCATTTCTGTTGTAGTAACAGTTATTATACTTCCGGTTTTAAGATCAACTTTTCCATTTTCCATTTCTCCTACACGCAATTTTGGTCCTTGCAAATCGAGAAGAATAGATACATAAGATTTGGTATCTTCATTTAACTTTCTGATATTATCAATCACCTTTTTGTGGTCATCATAACTACCATGAGAAAAGTTTAATCGACAAACATCCACACCTTCCTCAACAATTGATTTAAGCATTTCATAGCTAGAAGTTGCGGGACCAATAGTGGCAACAATTTTTGTTCTGTTAAAATTATTATTTCTCATCTTATAATGTTTTCAAAAATGTACGTTTTAAATTATCAGAATATTAAGCGTTCCTTTTCTTTTAATTTTTTATGATTGATTTCGGTGATAATTTGTATTGAATCTATTTTTTTAAAAGGTTCGGTATATTTTCTTTTTTTAAAAGATTCCAATGCACCTTTCACTAAAATAAAGTAATCAATTTTTCTTAATTCGGGCAGCCAAAATACAGATCCGTCCTTATTTGATAACAATTCAAAATCTAAATGATTTAGTTCGTCATGAAAATAAAATCGAGTAATATTTATTTCTTCCGTCTCATTTATATATATGAGCAAATCATCTTTTCTGATAAAGTTGCTTTTAACTTTATCGTTGATAAGCCAAGCTAGCCGATGGGGCGTTTCTTGGGATACAATGCCGTAAAGCACAAAATCATAATCGAAGCCTATATCGAGGAAAATTTTTTTCAAGGCAACAAAGTTGCTTTTCTTCTTTTAATTCTGATAATTTTTTATCAAAATCTTAATTTTTCTGTTTTGATTAAAAAAGTGCTTTATTTGCACATTCAAAAATAAAAACATACTACAATGTCAGACATTGCAACAAGAGTAAAAGCTATCATAATGGATAAGCTTGGCGTAGAAGAAAGTGAAATTACAAATGAAGCTAACTTCACCAACGACTTAGGAGCCGATTCACTAGATACAGTTGAATTGATCATGGAATTTGAAAAAGAATTCAACATCGCTATTCCTGACGATCAGGCTGAGAAAATCGGCACTGTTGGTCAGGCAGTAACTTACATCGAGCAGAACGTAAAAGCCTAAATCAAAAACCTATTTACATGTTATCCCGAAGAGTAGTTGTTACAGGGCTTGGTGCCATTACACCCATTGGTAACAATGTTCAGGATTATTGGACCGCTTTGTCAAACGGAGTGAGTGGGGCTGCCCTAATCACTCAGTTTGATGCATCCAAGTTCAAAACCCGTTTTGCCTGCGAAGTTAAAAATTTCGATGTTACCCAATTTATAGATCGCAAAGAAGCTAGGCGAATGGACAGGTATGCCCAATTAGCCATGGTTGCTTGTGATGAAGCTGTAAAACACTGTGGCATCGATCTTGAAAAAGTAAACAAAGATCGAGTAGGAGTAATTTGGGGTTCTGGAATTGGAGGGTTAAAAACTTTTCTTGATGAAGTAACTTCATTTGCCAAAGGCGATGGTACGCCACGATTCAGTCCTTTCTTTATTCCAATGATGATAGCTGATATCGCTGCTGGATTAATATCGATTCGATTTGGATTTCGCGGACCCAATTTCACAACCGTTTCGGCTTGTGCATCTTCTACAAATGCTATTTCTGATGCTTTCTATTATATTAAAATGGGAAAATCAGATATGATGATAACAGGAGGTTCTGAAGCATGTGTGAATGAAGCTGCAGTTGGTGGATTTAATGCCATGAAAGCACTTTCTGAACGAAACGAAGACCCTTCAACTGCATCACGACCTTTTGATTTAGACAGGAACGGATTTGTATTAGGAGAAGGAGCGGGAGCAATTGTGCTTGAAGAACTAGAACATGCTTTAGCAAGAGGCGCTACTATATATGGAGAAATTGCTGGTTGTGGAGCATCTGCTGACGCTTATCATTTAACGGCTCCACATCCTGAAGGATTGGGTGCTACAAGTGTAATGCGTTGTGCATTGGAAGAAGCAGGGATGAAGCCTGAAGAAATTGATTATATCAATGTTCATGGCACTTCAACTCCACTTGGAGATCCTCAAGAAGTTATCGCAATTCAAAATATTTTTGGCGAACATGCTTTCAAAGTAAATATTAGTTCAACAAAATCAATGACTGGGCATTTACTTGGAGGAGCAGGAGCAATAGAGGTTCTCGCTTGTTTGATGGCAATAAATACAGGAGTTATTCCTCCTACAATTAATCATTTTACTGATGATCCCGCTTTTGACACCCGACTTAATCTCACATTTAATAAGTCGCAAAAACGCGAAGTAAAAGTAGCATTAAGTAATACTTTTGGATTTGGAGGTCACAATGCTTCCATCATTATTAAAAAGTACGAATAAATTTTGATCTGGAATTCTTTTACAGGATTTTATCTCTCCAACTTTTCAAAACATAAAATCCTTTATCGGGAAATAAAAAGTATTGCCGGTTTTTCACCAACTAGACTTTCTTGTTATTTTCAAGCTCTGAGACATCATTCAATGTCGACCGCAATTCACGAAAACGGATCTCGCAATAGTAATGAACGCCTCGAATACCTTGGTGATTCTGTATTGAACACTGCAATAGCTGAACTTCTTTTCAACAGGTTTCCATATAAAAATGAAGGGTTTCTTACAGAGATGCGATCAAAAATTGTTAGTCGTGAAAGTTTGAATGACCTCGCTATAAAAATCGGACTAAATAATATTGTTGAATTTGACAAACGAGCAATCGGGTATAATACCAAAAACAGTATTTTCGGTAATGCACTTGAGGCATTTATTGGGGCAATTTTTTTAGATGGAGGTTTTTATGTTGCCAAAAAGTTTATCAAACGAAAATTGCTTACACATATTGATATCGATAAACTTCAAAATACTGAAACAAATTTCAAAGGAAGATTAATAGAATGGTCACAAAAAAACAGTAAAGTGATTGAGTTTGACAGTGAAGAAAATTCTGACAAACGACAAAGAATATATAAAATCAGAATACTTATCGACAGAGTATTGATGGGAGAAGCTGAACATATCTCCAAAAAGAAAGCCGAACAATTGGCCTCACAAAAAGCATGTGAAAATATTGGAGTTGCTGTTGTTTAAATTAATCTCAAAATTTTACTTGTTTAATTTTTTTGAATGCAATTTTAAAGCAATGACAGTTTAATTAATGCTTTAATCCATGTCCGCTAAAAAGGGAAACGATAACTTCATTTTCAGACATAGTGATATACTTGCGTAAACCGGCAATTACAGCTGCTGATGTAGGTTCGATGTAATGTCCTATGTTACCACAGAATTTTAAAGCTTCAAAAATTTCGTTTTCATTTACAGTCAAAAATTCACCCTTACTAGCTTTTACGTATTCCAAAATCTGTTTACTTCTAATTGGTTTTGCTATAGCAATTCCTTCTGCAATTGTTTTTGAAGTTTTTATGGATTGAATATCATTTAATCCATTATTAAATGCATGGAATAGTGGAGCACAATTTTCACTTTGTACCGCAATTATTTTTGGTATTTTAGAGATAATTCCTGCATTTAATAATTCAGTAAATCCGATATAACAACCGATTACTAATGTTCCATTTCCTACAGGTAAAACTAAAGCATCAGGAGCTTTCCAATTTAATTGTTCGCATACTTCGTAGGCAAATGTTTTGGTTCCGTGAAAGAAAAATGGATTCCAGCAATGACTTGCATAATAGCTTTTATTTGCAGCATTAAAAGCCGCTTCGGCAGTGTCTTCACGTGTTCCAGGAATTTTATGGATTTTGGCTCCATAACTGGTTATTTGAGCAAGTTTTTTTTCACCGGTTTCAAATGGCACATAAATATCGCATTCAATATTTGATAGTGCAGCATACATTGCAATTGCACATCCAGCGTTTCCAGACGAATCTTGGACAACTTTTTTTACACCCAATTCTTTTGCTTTACTCATCAAAACAGTTGCTCCACGATCTTTGTATGATCCTGACGAAAACAATTGGTCTTGTTTTATCCAAACATCTTTTTTGTCAAATTTAATTTTTATTAATGGAGTAAATCCTTCATCGACCGATATAATATTTTTATTGTGTTCAATCGGAATCGCTTCCCTATAACGCCAAAGATTTTTGCTACGTGAGTGTATTTTTTTAATATCAAATTTAGGTATAAAACTTATATCAAGCAGAGCTCCAGTATTACTGATCCAGCGATGTTCATCAGAGTTAAAAAATTCTTTTGTTTCAGAGCAAACTAACTTTACCATTTCTCAAAATAACAATAAAAAAATCGATAATTAATATTTGGAGACCAACAAGGATATCTTAAATTTAACTTAAAAAGTTACAATCATGATGAATAAAGAAAATCTTAAGAATAGAGTTGTTTAATTTTGAAATACGAAAATCAAATTTCTGCAAATTCTTGTTTTAATAGCAGTAAAAATAAGCATTTTAGATTAACACCGTATTTAAAAATGAAGTAGTAATTATTCTTTTTTTGTTTTTATATTTCAGTGTGTAATTTATTAAAAGTTGACTTTTTTATTGATTTTATAATTTTTAGGAATTTTTTAAGAAATGGATACCTTATTTTCGAATGTTGAATTATGCATAAAGTGATTATGCGAAATAATAAATAATATGAATACTTTAAATATTTTTCCGAAACTGTTGCGTCTCTGTTCCTTGGTTTTATTGCTATTGGCAAGTTCTTCAATGATCAATAAGGTGCACGCATCTCACATGGTTGGTAGTGATATTAGCTATACGTGTACAAATACTGCTGGAATTTGGCATGTTAAAATTGCCATTTACAGAGATTGCCAAGGTATTCCTTTAGGAGGTTGTTACGGTGGATGTGGTTCGGGTTGTTCATATACTCTTAATTATGTAGGAGTTGACTGTAGCAATTCAGGAACTTTTACATGTACTTTAACTTCAGTTTCAGATGTAAATCCGAATCCACAATGCCCGAGTGCTAAAAGTATTTGTACAGATATGGGTTGCGTAACTGCTGGAAGTTTTACACCAGGGGTTGAAAAATATGTTTTTGAAGGAGATGTTGATTTAAGAGCACTTCCTTCAACTTGTTGTAATGTTAGAATTTATTGGACAGAATGTTGTAGAAACGGTGCTATTACTACCGGACCAGCAGGAAATAATTTTTATATAGAAGCAATTATCGACCGTTGCGCTTCAGCTAATGTTCCTTGTAATAGTTCTCCAGATTTATCTAATGACCCATTTGCGATTCTTTGCGGTGGACAAGCATTTACATTTAACAATGGTGCTGTTGATCCGGATCATGATTCATTGACTTATGCTTTTGCTCCAGGTTTACAATCAGCTGGTTCATCAGTTTCTTATTCTTCTCCATATTCATACACTCAACCAATGCCTTTTTATCCACCAGCAACTGCACCTTTCCCTTTAGGAATCAGTTGCGATCCGAACTCAGGTGATATCATGTTCACACCTAGTTATGGTGCCGGAGGTCAGTTTGTTGGAGTAATGGCGATAGAGATCAAACAATGGCGCACTATAAATGGAGTAGTTACCTGTGTTGGTGTTACCCGAAGGGATATTCAATTATGGCTTATTACTTGTCCGCCTAATCATCCGCCAACAATTATGACTAGTCCATCAAATGGCATTCAACCAAAATTATCCTGGTCGGTTTGTGCAGGTGATCAACTTTGTTTCTTTGTAATTGCTAAGGATACGGACTTTTTACCTTTCAATACCCCACCAATTTCTGATACAACTTATTTGAGTTGGAACGCCTCTCTTGCAGGCAGAGGTGCAACTTTTTTACCAACATATAATCTTGCAACGCGTAGAATTAACGGTCCAAGAGAAGACAGGTATCAGTTCTGTTGGCGACCAACAGATAACGATGCCTCAACATTGCCTTATTATTTTACGGTTTCGGCAAAAGATAATAGATGCCCTTATCCGGGAAAAGCGATTAGGTCTATAGCTATTACCGTTCTTGCTAAGGCGGATGTTACAATTGTAAAAAGTGACCTGCGATGTGGTAAATGGCGGGTGAGTTATACTAAAAATAAACCTTCCCAAACTTTTGTATCATCCGTCTGGAATATCAGTCGGGTTGCCAACGATTTTTCAGGGATGAATATTAATACATACTTAAATGTGGTAACTCCCCCTGTTCAAAATTTCACAATTGGAGGGAAGTATCTTGTTGAACTTGATGTTAATACTCAAGGACCAGCAGGAGGAACACCATGTCAGGCTCAGTTTTTTGACACCATTAATGTTGATACTACAGTTCGTCCATTTGTTCCCGACACTCTTGTTTGTATTGGAAGTTCTATAACAATTCCTTATACAGCTAGATGGGGACAAGCACCATACACTTTCCGTTGGTTCTTCCCACCTGATACTTTTATGTTTCCATTAAATGGTCCTTTTTATGGCTCACA